>CAWUUP010000207.1:0-10594 GCA_963925255.1 uncultured Luteolibacter sp. | reverse complement strand
CGTCAGTGTTGGCGATGCGTTCCTCCAACTCCGACAGCTCTGTGCCCATGGTGGGTTGATAACCAAGCCGTGATGGCATTTGTCCCATCAATCCGGAAACCTCCATGCCTGCCTGAATGAAACGGAAAATATTATCGATCAGCAAAAGCACATCGCGGTGTTCATCATCGCGAAAATATTCGGCCATGGTTAATGCCGCATGACCTACGCGAAAGCGGCTCCCTGGGGGTTCATTCATCTGTCCAAACACCATCACCATATTTGGCAATACGCCGGCCTGCTTCATTTCTCGATACAGCTCTTCGCCTTCGCGACAGCGTTCGCCTATCCCGCAGAAGATGCTTACTCCCTCTTGATGGCTGATCATGTTGTGGATCATTTCCGTGAGTAACACGGTCTTTCCCACTCCCGCCCCGCCGAAAAGCCCAGCTTTTCCTCCGCGTTCAAGGGGAGCTAAAACGTCGATGACTTTGATGCCAGTTTCGAAAATTTCCGATTTGGTGGAGCGTCGTGATAAGGCTGGCGGAGCACGGTGAACAGACCTCCACTCGACTTCATCCAGTGCGGGTTCGCGATCAATCGCATTGCCGAAAACATCGAACATGCGTGACAGGATCGTTTTACCAACGGGTGCTTTGAGTGGGCCGCCTGTGTCGGTCACATCCATGTCACGCGCCAGGCCTTGAGTGGGTGTTAGAGCAATTCCTCGAACATGCTGTGCATCGCGCTGCGCAAGCACTTCGATGACGATATGACCATCAGCACCCGTGTGCAGTATGTTGTGAATTGGCGGCAGATCGGTTTCAAATCGCACATCCACAACACTGCCACGCACCGCGACCACCTTACCTTTGTTTGTGATTCTCTCGGGCGATAAGTCTGAGGCCTGCGCGGCTTCAATGAGTGGAGTTGCGGTCATAGATTAGCCTAGATGGGAAAATGAACCACAGATGAACGTTAATTTTAAGAGACTTATGATGAATTTACGATTCATCGAGTGAGTGAGAGAATCGAGCTACATAACTCATTCATTATCTGTGTGTATTTGCGTTTATTTGACTCAATGTTGATGGTTACGAGTTCGCCTATCTCGCTATGCTCGATTGTGGTTCCATTTCAGTTTTTAGGATTAGGAAAAGATCATAGGGAATGATCCTTTTGTTTATCCGCGATTGCCGCTTGGAGCATTTGGTCATGTCCAGCCTCGCTGACGCCTTCTGCGAAGAGTTGTGCACTTTCACTTTCACCATCTTCATCCTCGTCTTCGCTTGCAGACTCTGGTGCCTGATGACCGGTTGATCCCAGGACTGGATCCCAGCGCTCGGACTCAGGAATCGATTCTAGAAATGCTTGTTTGGCATCTATATCGTCTCCACCCGTCAGTTCACGTAGTGCCTGACCATAGTGCACGTTGGTCATGGTTTGACCATTGATCAGGGCAAGTTGTTTGGCGCGAGTCCACACCATTTCGCCACTGATTTCTCCGACACCTTTCGAGTTTTCTTCTATGATTCCTTTGTTGATGGGATTCTTGTTCATGACATTAATTAGGGGTTTGGGGTTATTTTTCTTCCTGTTCGTGTGCTTCAACGAACCAAAGATTCATATCTGCTCCGCGCGAAACTTGTGTCAATAGATCAGCCGTTCCAGCGTCACCGATCTCCGTGGAAAGCGCGATTCCCTCACGAATCATTTCGCTATAAAAGGCGATGGCATGGGCAAGTTCAGCTACATGCTTATGACCACTGGAAATTTCCAAGGAATATTCCGGCAAGCAAGAGGCTTTCGCGGCTGCGCGTATGGTTCCTTGTGCAATTCCACCTAACTGAACAATGCGTTCAGCGATGAGATCCACATACACGCCAGTTTCCGTGTAGATATTATCGAAAAGCCCATGGAGTGGAATGAAATGAGGGCCCTTCACGTTCCAATGAGATTGCTTGGCCTGCATCATGAGATCGATGGAATCGGCTAGTCGCGCTTGCAGTAGCGCCACGATTTTGACGCGTGACTTTTTCGGGATGCTGTTTCGCGTATGAGTGAGCTTTATTTTCATGACTCAACTCATACGGCACAGCCTACAAATTATCCATGGGGTGAAGACCTCATAGCAATCTGCTCACACTCGAAGAGAATAGCAGCGCTCTTCCCAGTAAACCTTTTTCGCTGCATTTAAAATCGCGGCTATTCCCTATGAATTTCCTAAAGAAAAAAACGTCCCGTCTATTTCTTTGGATCGAAGGAAAGTGCAGCAGCCTTGTTCTCCATTTCATCCCGCAAGCGAGAACACATCATTTCACAAAGATCTTTTACAATCGGATCGGAGATAAAGCAGATCGTGCTCAATCCTTCTTTGCGCATCCCAATCATACCCGCGTCACGCAACACGGAGAGATGCTTGGAGACGTTTGCCTGACCGGACCCAGAAGCTTCCACCAGTTGTCCGACTGTAGACTCGCCCTGCATCAGAAGATTGAGCAATCGAAGGCGCACTGGCTCAGAAAGCGCCCGGAAGCGACTCGCGATAAGATCCAATGCAAGTGGAGACAACTCCTTGGCGGGTTGGTTTTTTTTCTTTCGGTTCATTTCTTAAATAAAGTTTGCTGTATCGTTATATGACGATACAGTGAATTAATTCTGATGCGAATCAAGTAAAAATTAAATCAATATCATGCAATCAAATCATTCATCCATACTTCCCGCTGAACTCAAGTCTTTACTGCCTTCCGACTGTTTCCTAGTGGATGTGCGCGAGCCGGTTGAGCACGCGGAAGATCATATCGAAGGAGCGAAACTCATCCCTTTAGGGCAGCTCGAGAAACGTGTCGGAGAAATCGACCGCAATGCGCCAGTGGTCGTCATGTGCCGTAGTGGTAAGCGTGGTGCGGAAGCGATGAAGAAATTGGAAAGTTTGGGATTTAACGATGTTAGAAATCTCGAAGGAGGAATCATCGCATGGAAAGAGCTAGGTCACCCAGTGAACAAAGGTGATAAAAAGATCATGCCGTTGATGCAGCAGGTCCAGCTCACCATCGGCCTTGGCGTTCTGACTGGAGCTATTTTAGCCGTAACGATAAATCCAAGCTGGGTTTATCTCTGTGCCTTCTTTGGTGCGGGCCTAACCATGGCGGGCAGCACGGGTTGGTGCGGACTCGCTATTTTGATGTCAAAAATGCCGTGGAATCGCGTGGCCGGTCAGTCGTGCTGCGCATCTGGTAACTGCACAACCCCCGACTAACTAAAATCATGTTTCTCAGACAAATCACCGATTCTTCGCTCGCTCAAAATGCTTACCTCATCGGTTGCCAAAGAACTGGGGAGGCGATCATTGTCGATCCCGAGCGCGACGTGGATCGCTATTTAAAAATTGCTGCCGACAATGATTTCAAAATCACCGCCGTTGCCGATACGCATATTCACGCCGATTACTTAAGCGGTGCCCGTGAGTTTTTGGAGCGCCATGGAGCTACAGCGTATTTATCTGCAGAGGGTGGTCCAGACTGGCAGTTCGAATGGGCGAAAGGAAATCCCAAGGCTCGCTTTTTATACGATGGCGATACGTTTCAAGTGGGTAACATCGAGTTGAAAGCTGTTCTCTCTGCAGGCCATACGCCTGAGCACATGAGTTTCCTCGTCACTGACATCGGTGGTGGTGCGACGGAACCAATGGGACTTCTCAGTGGTGACTTCATCTTCGTCGGCGATGTGGGACGTCCCGATCTTTTAGAAAGTGCCGCCGGACAAGTGGGAATCATGGAGCCAAGCGCGCGCACGCTTTATAAAAGTTTACGTTTAACTTCATCATTGCCGGAGCACTTGCAGATTCTTCCAGCTCATGGTGCTGGTAGTGCATGCGGCAAAGCTTTGGGAGCAGTGCCAAGTAGTGTTCTCGGATACGAAAGGCTCAATAACTCCGCGTTACGCGAAGCGCTCGAAGGTAGTGAAGATGATTTTGTGAAAGATATTCTATCTGGGCAACCCGAGCCGCCACCGTACTTCGCGCGGATGAAGCGCGATAACAAGGCGGGTCCAAAACTGTTACTTGATGGCAAGTTACCCGAACCGCGCCGACTCGATGTAAGCGAGGTATCTACATTGGTAAACGCAGCAAAACATACTTTCCTAGATCTCCGGAAGAACCGTCTTGAGTTTATGAAAAAACACCTTAGCGGTGCGTTGTTTGCGCCTATGCTTGGCGGCAAACTACCCATTGTCGCTGGTTCTTATGTAGATGAAAGCGCAGCAATCATTCTCTTGGTAAATGATGAGAGCGAGGTGGATGAAGCGGTTAGACAACTCATTCGTATCGGAATCGATCGCGTTGAATCATGGATTTTAGCTAGCGATGCACTTGCTGTTCCGGGAGTCGCCCTCAGTCAGGAATCGATCAATACGTCAGAACTAACAGAAGCATTATCTGCTAACCCTGATGCGATGGTTCTCGATGTTCGTGGGGCAGGGGAGTTCGCTGAGTCACATCTGGGTGAGCTAAAAACATAGCCTATACACGCTTGGCGTTAAGACTCGACGAGATCCCCTTTAACAAACGTCTTTACGTTCACTGCGGTAGCGGTCTGCGTGCAAGTTTCGCGTCCGCTTATCTCGCAGGTAAGGATCGCAAGGTGATATATGTGGACGGAGCATTTTCTGAAATACCCGCCAGCCTAAAGATATAAAAACGTGATGCCTCTGTGCTGCACTGGCCAGAAAGCATCTGTCACTGAACCGCCTAAAATATTATGAAAACCCATTACAAAATCCTCATCATAGGCGGAGGGACAGCAGGAATCACCGTTGCTGCCCGTCTCGCACGGAAGATAAATGCTTCTGACATCGCTGTCATCGAACCTAGCGATAAGCATTACTATCAACCGATGTGGACATTGGTTGGAGGCGGTATTTTTCCGAAAGAGCGTTCCGAGCATGAGGAAGCAAGTGTCATCCCAAAAGGGGTCACTTGGTTGCGCGATGCCGTGACATCGTTCGAACCTGATGATAATCGAGTTCTCACCCGAGATGGCCAATCGATCACCTACGATTGGCTTATCGTCGCACCAGGTATACAAATCAACTGGGGTGAAATTCCTGGCCTGAAAGAATCGATCGGCACCAAATCCGTGTGCAGTAATTACTCCTATCGGTATGTGGATTACACTTGGGAAACACTGCGTAAATTTAAACGCGGGATCGCACTTTTCACTCATCCGTCCGGATCGATCAAATGCGGTGGAGCTCCGCAGAAAATCATGTATCTCTGTGAGGATTGGCTGCGGCGCCAAGGACTGCGCAATCAAACTGAAGTGGTTTTCATGACTGCACTGTCTAACATGTTTCCAATTGAGAAATACGGTAAGACTTTGGACAAGCACGTCGCTGATCGAGATATCCATCCGAAGTTCAAACAAGATCTTATCGAATTGCGACCTGATGCGCAGGAGGCCGTTTTCGAAAATCTCGATACAAAAGCGCAGACAACTGTCCACTATGATATGATCCACGTAACGCCTCCGATGGGTCCACCGGATTTTGTTAAATCCAGCGCCCTAGCTGATGCTAAGGGCTGGGTTGAAGTGGATAAATTCACGTTGGTCCACTCACGTTTTGCTAATGTCTATTCACTGGGAGATGCCAGCAGTCTGCCAACTAGTAAAACTGGAGCAGCTGTCCGCAAGCAAGCACCTGTCGTAGTAGAGAATCTACTGGCTGCGATGAACGGTAATGCGCCGACCGCTAAATACAACGGCTATACATCATGCCCGATTGTTACCGCGCGCGGCAAGGTCGTCATGGCGGAGTTCGATTATGATGGCCATCCACAGGAGACCTTTCCCATCGATCAAAGCAAGGAGCGCTACAGCATGTATCTCGTGAAAAAATGGCTATTACCCGAGCTTTACTGGCGTGGCATGTTAAAGGGGCTGGCTTAACTTTAAAATCGAATGAATCCTCTCGCCTTATTAGGAGCTGCGCTCATTGGGATTTCCCTTGGCCTAACAGGAGCCGGTGGAAGTATTATCACGCTACCGGTGTTAGTATATCTCGCTGGCATACCTCCAAAAGAAGCCGTGAGCCTGAGTCTTTTTATTGTCGGAGTCGCATCTTTCGTAGGTGCGATACAGCGCTTTCGATGTGGTGAAATTCACATCAAGGCCGGACTGATGTTTGCACTTTCCGGTATGGCTGGCGCGACAGGCGGTGCGTTGCTCACACCTATGGTTTCGGGTCGCGTGCTGATGATAATCTTCGCGTTACTGATGTTAGTCATCGCTCTCACTATGTTAATGGGTTCAAAAGTCGAACCCTCAGCGAATGTTGAGTGTCGTCCCATGCGATGCTTACTGGCTGGTCTTGGTGTCGGAATACTCACTGGGTTCATCGGAGTTGGCGGAGGGTTTCTATTAATGCCTGCCTTGGTGAAATTTGCTAAACTTCCGTTGAGTGTAGCGACGGGCACATCACTGGCTGTTATTTTCTTCAACTCAGCAGCTGGCTTTGTTAGTCATTTCGGCGAAGCTCCGCAGCGCTGGACTCTGGTCTTCGCTTTTGCAGGCATTGCAGCCGCAGGAGTGATTGTAGGTTCTAACTTTGCGAAGCGGCTCCCGGTTGCGCGGTTGCGCCAAGGCTTCGCATTGATGGTGATTATCACGGGTTCATTCGTGCTTTGGCAAAGTTGGATCAAGTAGTGATTTATTTAGATAGGTTTAATAAATTTGGGGTTTTGACCCCATTGTTTAAACTTCTCATTTCAGAGCAATATCTTGGCTATGAATATGAGTGAACAGCATCCCCTTAGTGCCTGGAATCAACAACTACTATCTGGAGTTGAAGAGGTTCGCAAAAGCCGAAGCAACGGGGGAACGCTTTCACCGCGCGCTGAGCGAATGATGACCCTGATGACAAGTATCTCAGAACGAAAACGAGCGATTGAACGCTATGATATCGATAGGTCTCTGGTGAATTATCACATTAAATTCTGAAGCCGATTAAGGCATGAGAGGTGTGATTATTTTTTAGACATCTTACCAATCACGACGATTAATAGAATCACGATTGCTACACCAATTACTGTCTGCGCCCAAATTCATCCGCTCATCCATCCGTATATATGATTCATATACGTTTTTTATTAAAATGAGTATGTCGAATCTCTAGTCGCTATCTTAAATAATAGAGAGCGATGTTTCATGCATCGACAGCGCCCGATGTTCCGCTAGGGATTCAGGATAAGTTCGGTTTATAATCTCACGTGCTTTTACCACGTCTTCAGAACTACCGTGGGCAAAGATTACAAATTTATCGGCTTTAAGTGCAGTCTCGTATTTCAGGATGCTGTTTTCAGGAATACCTATGCTAGCGAGAGCGGCACCGAGCGCGCTCAAACTGCCAAATATCACGGCGCCCTCAAGTGCAGCAATCATCCAACCGATGATGGGTCCTGCGAAAAGTAATGGACCGATGCCTGGAACAAAGAAAAAGGCGGAACCAAAAAGCCATCCCCAGATGCCTCCCCAGAAGGCTCCGACTTTACCCCATGATTTCATGCGGTCACTTGTATTGTAATAACCCACCACATGTTCATCCGTGTGATAGTTTCTACCTACAATCGAAAGTTTCATCATATCGAAACCAGAATGTTGGAGTTCCTTGACTGCTGCCTCTGCTGCGCTGTGAGAGCCATAGATTGCTACTGCGATATCGTTTTTTGTCATGTGATAAATCCTCGTTAAGGGGTTAGTTCAGATGACACTTTAAGATGATAATGATTATCTCGCCATGAGGTGAATACCCCATTACGAGAGCCGAATTGATCAATCCAAATCTATCTCAAGAAATGCTTTTTCTCCTCAGGCGTAGCGCATTGAGAATCACAGAAACCGAGGAGAAGCTCATCGCGGCTCCGGCGATCATTGGGCTGAGAAGAATCCCGAAGAATGGATAGAGCACGCCAGCCGCGACGGGAACTCCGACGGCGTTGTAGATGAAGGCGAAGAATAGGTTTTGGCGTATGTTACCCATGACCGCGCGGCTGAGATGGATGGCGTTGACGATCCCCATGAGATCACCTTTCACGAGAGTGATGCCGGCGCTTTCGATGGCAACATCCGTGCCGGTGCCCATGGCAATCCCGACATTTGCTTCTGCGAGAGCAGGTGCATCGTTGATGCCATCCCCAGCCATCGCAACGATAGCGCCTTGAGATTTTAACTTACGAACGATATCGATCTTATCCTGCGGAACGACCTCCGCGTGGATTTCATCGATACCGAGTTCTTTAGCGACGGCTTCTGCGGTGAGTCGATTATCTCCCGTGCACATGATAACTTTCAAACCAAGATCGTGAAGAGCACGAATCGCTTCCGCGCTGCTTTCCTTAATCGGATCCGCGATAGCAAGAATACCTGCCACGTCATTTCCAAATGCGACCCATACCACTGTCTTCGCTTTTTCTTGGAGTGCGATGGCTTCGGTTTTTAAGTTATCAGGAATGGTGATACCGTTATCGGTGAGAAAACTGGATTTTCCGACTCGCACGATTTGTCCATCAACTGAGCCGGTGACGCCTCCGGCAGTGGTTGATTCGAAATCCGTGACAGCAAGCAGCTCATGCCCAGCTTCTTCTGCTTCATCGACAATGGCGCGTGCGAGGGGATGTTCGCTGCTGGCCTCGATTGATGCGGCTAGCTGAAGGAGTTTTTTGAGATCGGTTCCCTCCACAGTTTTCGAATCGGTGACGCGTGGCTTGCCTGCTGTTAGAGTCCCTGTTTTATCGGTGACGAGATGAGTGACTTTTTCGGTAGTTTCGATGGCTCCAGCATTTTTCACGAGAATCCCAATCTGCGCGGCGCGCCCGACACCGACCATAATTGACATCGGGGTTGCAAGGCCGAGGGCGCATGGGCAAGCGATGATTAAAACAGAAACCGCATTAACGAGAGCAAACGCCATCGCGGGCGATGGCCCAAAGATCGCCCATAGAATGAAGGTGATGATGGATGAACTGATCACAATCGGCACAAACCAACCCGCCACCGTATCAGCCAACTTCTGGATCGGTGCACGACTACGCTGGGCGTCAGCGACCATTTGCACGATCTGCGAGAGCAGTGTTTCGCTCCCGATTTTTTCAGCGCGCATCACGAAGCTGCCAGTCTGATTAACGGTAGCACCGATCACATCGTCGCCTTTCTTTTTACCAACCGGCATGGGCTCACCTGTGATCATGGATTCATCGAGGTTGCTGGATCCTTCGGTGATCACGCCATCAATCGGAATTTTTTCACCGGGACGGACACGGAGTAGATCGCCTTTTTCGACTTCATCAACGGGCACGTCCTCTTCCTTTCCGTCGCGAAGACGATGGGCGGTTTTTGCGGCGAGACCCATGAGTGCTTCGATTGCTTGTCCAGTGCGACTGCGTGCCCTTGCTTCAAGCAACTGGCCTAACAAGACCAATACGGTGATCACTGCGGCAGCCTCAAAATAAAGCCCGACCTCGCCATGTTCTCTGAACGATTCCGGAAAAATACCGGGAGCAAGAACCGCAACCGCACTGAAGATAAACGCCGCGCCGACTCCGGTGGCGATGAGTGTGAACATGTTGAGGTTCCATGTTTTAATCGAAGTCCATGCTTTAGTGAAAAACATTCCGCCTGCCCAGAAGACTACGGGGATGGTTAGAATGAACTCGATCCATTTTGAAATGCTTCTCGGAACCAGTCCGCTTAAGCCTGGAATCATGTGACCCATTGCGAGTAAAAAAACCGGCAACGCAAGAGCTGCAGAAATCCAGAATTTCCGTGTGAGATCTTTGATCCCAGAATCCTCATCGTCCTCGGCGGGGATGCCTTTCGGCTCCAGCTTCATCCCGCATATCGGGCAATCACCTGGATGATCCTGCTCGATCTCAGGATGCATCGGGCAGGTGTAGATTCTTTTTGATGCAGACTTCCACATCGGGTTCTTTTCCAAAGCCATGCCGCATTTCGGGCAGTCGCTCGGTTTATCTGATTCCACACCGGGACACATCGGACAGAAGTATTTCGCTCCGCTTGAAGGTTTGACTTCTGCCTCTGCGGTGTGGTCGTGACCGCCACAGCAGGATTTCTTTTCTTGGGAATGATTCATGGAAAAAATTGTTCGATGTCTTTCATATACCCCCTAACCAAAGAACGTGCGGTGAAAAGGTTACACTTTGATTTGGCGCAATGCATCGGAATGGTTTAAACTCTGACGCTTTTTACAACTAGGTAGCAATTTACCCCATTTACGGAGTGCCTAAGTGTGAGGAAAGTTACACTTGAGCATTCCGCCAAAGAGCATCCTATCCAAGCACTTTTTTAGGGTTAGATGATCTTGAAGCTTATGACTCATTAATCTGCTGGGAATTTTCAAATGCAGCACTCTGCTCGGATCGATGACCACGGAAAACAAACAAAAAATATGAAAACAACATTTAAAACTATGCTTCTCGCAGCAATCGCAACGAGCCTTGTAACTGTCGTTTCCGCCGCGCCTCCGGGCAAGGGTGTGGGGACTTTCAAAAAAGCATCCTCCGTGGAAGATATTCAAAAAATCAAGAAAGGTGATCATTACG
>CAWUUP010000206.1:0-3694 GCA_963925255.1 uncultured Luteolibacter sp. | reverse complement strand
TCCAATGCGAACAAGAAGGCCTCCCGGAAATTTTCCGCGCTGCTGGCTTTGAGTGGCGCGCAGCAGGTTGCTCAATGTGCCTTGCGATGAACCCCGATAAACTCATCGGCGATCAACTTTGCGCTTCCTCTTCTAACCGTAACTTCAAAGGTCGCCAAGGTTCCCCAACTGGACGCACGATCCTGATGTCACCTGTCATGGTTGCAGCTGCTGCAATCAAAGGCGAGATCACCGACGCCCGCGAACTCTTCGACCTAACAGAAACCTCCGCAGTAGCCTGATTCATTTTAGCTTTTACCTCATTATGTCCCTCGAACCCGTCAAACAAGTTTCCGGAACCGGAGTATTCATTCCCGGCGCAGATATCGATACTGACCGCATCATCCCGGCTCGCTTCATGAAATGCGTCACCTTCGATGGACTCGGAGAATTCGCTTTCTACGATGTCCGCTTCGATTCCGAAACCGGAGAGAAAACCAATCATCCACTCAACGACGAACGTTTTAAAGACGCATCAATCCTGATCGCTGGCGTCAACTTCGGTTGCGGATCCTCGCGTGAGCACGCTCCGCAATCTCTCCGCAAATACGGCTTCAACGCCGTGATTGCCGAGTCGTTTGCAGAAATTTTCTACGGCAACTCCACCACCCTCGCGATGCCTTGCGTAATGGCCACCGCCGATGACATCGCGGCACTTCGCGCAGCAGTCGAAAGCGATCCGACCACCGAAATTACCATCGATGTCGAAGCACTCCGCGTCCGCACTTCAAACGGCCTCGAATTCGCTGTGAACATGCCAGAATCCGCTCGTGAAGCTCTGGTATCTGGTCGCTGGGACCCGATTCAAGAACTGATCGATAACGGTGCGGCCATCAACGATCGCGCCAAAGCGCTTCATTACGTCTAACCATAAAACCGCAGTTCCTGCGGTTTTATGGTGTTCTTAGTTCTTAGTTCTTTGTTCTTAGTTTGCCAATGCGAAGGCGCGAAGCTCAACTAAGAACTAAGAACCTAGAACCAGGAACTAAAAGCCCCTAAGTCGTCAGCAAGTTTGCCCATGAATCTAACCGAAACTCCCCCAAAAGGCATCGCGCTGTTCGACATGGACGGCACTTTGCTCGCATGGGATTGCCAGTTACTGTTTCGCCATCACGTCATACACCAAGAACCCCTGCGTGGTCTTGCTGTCATATTGTTTCTGAAATTCCTACCCCTCGCAGGATTGCTTGGGACGGAAAATCTGAAACGTATTTTTCATGCGTTTCTCTGGAAGATGCCACCGCAGCAACTCGCCGAGTATTCCCAAAGCTTCGCTAAGCGACTTTTACCCAGCATCTATCCTGAGCTGAAATCCGCCCTTGATAAACACCGGGAAGCCGGACATCTCACCATCCTAAGTTCCGCTAGCCCAGAGTGCTACGTCGCCGAAGTTGGAAAGTTGCTCGGATTTGATCTCTCACTTGGAACGGTTTTGGAAAACCATCTTTTGTTCCCCGATCTTGTGAATCACAAAGGAGCAAACAAGGTCACACGACTTCGCACATTACTCCCGCCGTCCTATTTCCATGAAGGCAAACTCATCTACTCGCATGGCTATACCGACAGCACGGCGGACCTACCGATGTTAGAGATTTGCCAACGAGCCACCGTAGTGAATCCAAAACCCGCGCTGATAGAAATCGCCGAGCAAAACGGCTGGACCATCTTGCGCCCTGCCCTGCCATGGAAATCATCGTTTGAAAAATCATGGCGCGTTTTGCTGCTTCTGCTCGGCATCGGGAAAAATCCAGCCAAGCTCTGACCATGTTTCGCCGCGCAACCGTCCTTCGCCTCATCGCCATCATCGCCACCGGCTTGATGGTCGCGATTCTGTTTCCGCCTTACTCCTTTTCCATGTTTGCATGGATCTGCATGATTCCTCTGCTCATCGCCCTGTGGAGCATTGATGGCAAACACCGTGCGAAAAAAGGCTTCCTCATCGGCTATCTCGCCGGGGCAATCAGCTTCGGTATCCAAGTCTCATGGCTATCCACGGTCTCGTGGCTCGGCCCGATTGTGCTCGCTGGTTATCTCGCGATCTATTGGGGCATCTTTGGCGCCTTCGCTGCTTCGATTGGTAATCCATGGCATCAAAAAAATGGTATCACCGAAACTCCCGCACGCAGCCTCTTCAATGCTTTCACTCATGCTGCCATTTTCGCTGGCCTGGAAGTCGCGCGCAGCTGGGTATTCACCGGCTTCAGCTGGAACGGCCTGGGTGTTGCCTTCCATGAAACCCTTGCCATATCCCAGGCTGCCGATCTGTTAGGCGTCGCCGGACTTTCGATGATGCTGGTATTTTTCCAAGCGGTCATCGTCCAGTGCGCTCGTCGCTTGATCCGATCTGCTGCTGAAGGGATGCGCCGCCCTCGTTGGGATTTCATGGTCACCGCCTTAGCGATCGGCATTCTACTCGGCTACGGCATCCTTAGAATTTCTCTCGAAACCAACAAGCCATCAGTCGCCTTGAAAACCCTGTTGGTGCAAATCAACATTCCTCACGAAGGCGCCCAAGTGCTCTGGTCCACCGAGCAAGTGCACTTTTCCTACGAAGAAGAAACCCTCAAAGCTCTCGAAAAAATTGCCGACGAGGATGAGAAAAACCTGCAGACCGCGATGAGAGAAAGCTCGGAAGGAGAGATCGAGCTCAACTCACCGGATTGGGTGCTTTGGCCAGAAACCGCCCTCAACGGACGCTTACTGAATACCGATGACGGCCAATACGCCGCATACCTTGAAAACTTCCATACCATCTCCCGCGTGCGCGAAGCGGGAGGAAATTTCAAACTGATCTACGGGGTGGTCGAAATCGAAGGCGAAGCCAACGGAGACGAAATCTATCAGAAAGCAAACGCCAAGATCTACAACTCCATCGTTATCGAAACTCCAGAGGGCGATATCCAAACCTTCCGCAAGCATCACCTTGTCATTTTCGGAGAAACGATTCCATTAATCGATACTTTCCCGTTCCTCAAAACGATTTACGAACAACAATCTGGTCAGAAATATTACGGATCGTTTAGCGGAGGTGATTCACTTGAACCACTTGAGGTCGACCTCAAGGGTCAGATCATTCAGATCATTCCCTCGGTTTGTTTCGAAGATACCGTGGCGCGATTGACCCGGAAATTTGTTCGGAACGCTCCCCAAATCATCGTCAACCTCACCAACGATGGCTGGTTTAAAACCTCCCAAGCTGCTGCCCAGCATTTCGCCAATGCTCGCTTCCGCGCCATCGAGTTCCGCCGTCCCATGCTCCGCTGCGCCAATACCGGGGTCTCCGCCGCTATCAATACTCTCGGCTCCACGATTGATCTCAAAACCGGAAAAAACCAAGCCATCCTCGACAAAAACGGCAACTCCTTTGTCCGCGACAGCCTCCTCACCGAACTCAATATCCCGCTCAACCCCACCACCTCACTATACTCCATCATAGGCGATTGGGGTATCATCCTGCTTTCACTCACCGCGGTCTCAGTTTCCTTCATATTTCCTAATCGTTTTCAGTCGCAGGTTCCTGACGTTGTCAACCGAACTACCCGAACAAGATCTAAGCCAAATAAGCTTCGGATTTCCTCGGAAACCAACTGTTAGGTAAAATTAGGCTTTTTTCCTTGTGACTGCCGTTTGAGCTGCTCAGTTAGCCTCGTTTTTG
>CAWUUP010000205.1:0-3639 GCA_963925255.1 uncultured Luteolibacter sp. | reverse complement strand
CCGTATTCTCATTCTTGTTCCTGAACCACTCGTTCACCAATGGTTCGTCGAGCTTCTGCGCCGCTTCAACCTACTCTTCGCTATCTTCGATGAGGAGCGTTGCCAATCCATCTGCGCCCACGACGCATCTGCAAATCCCTTTTCTGATTCCCAACTCATCCTTTGCTCCACCGGGTTTTTGTCAGAAAATTCAGAACGATCCAACCAAGCACGCAGCGCTGGATTCGATCTTCTCATCGTCGATGAAGCACACCACCTCGAGTGGTCAACTGAAGAAGCATCGCCTGCTTACCTGGCGGTCGAGAGTCTCTCCAAAGAAATCCCCGCTCTACTGCTTTTAACTGCCACACCTCAACAACTTGGCCCAGAAGGTCACTTTGCACGTCTTCGCTTACTCGACCCCGCACGCTATTCGAGCTTGGAAGAATTTCTGAGTGAGACCAAATCCTACACTCCACTCGCCACGGCGATTGAAGCACTCATCCAAAGAAAGATCCCAGAAAACCTATCAGACTTCACCAAAAGTTCACCGAGCGCAGAGAAATACTCAGCAGCACTTCGCATGGGAGATGAAAGCGCACGCCAAGCACTGATCTCAGAACTCATCGACTCATTCGGGACCGGACGTGTGTTATTCCGAAATACTCGAGAACGCCTCACTGGTTTTCCTAAACGTATTCCCCTGCTCCATTCTTTAGATAAAGGAACTTCTCCTTACAGTTGGCTTGCTAATCTTCTTCGTGAACTTCCTGTCACCGATAAAATCCTACTCATCACCAACTCGCCAGAAGCAGCTATCACCGTTCAGGAAAAGCTACTCAAAGAAATCCATGTCGATACCGCACTCTTCCATGAAGACCTCTCCATGCTTCAGCGCGACCGTAACGCCGCCTACTTCCAAGAACCCGAGGGCGCTCGTATCCTGATCTGTTCTGAAATCGGCTCCGAAGGAAGGAACTTCCAGTTCGCAAGACATCTCGTTCTGTTCGGTCTTCCACGCGATCCCGAAGTCCTTGAGCAACGTATTGGTCGCCTTGATCGCATCGGACAAACGGGTGATATACAAATCCACATTCCCTACGGAAAGGATAGTCGATCCGAGCTACAAGCACGTTGGCTTCACGAAGCGCTCGATGTATTTTCAGAACCACTCAAAGGAGCTACCACACTTGCCACTGAACTACTTCCTGAACTCGATGCACTTGCCGATGCAAAATATACATCGAAACCGTTTCAGGATTTTATGAAGCGCTCAGTAAAATTCAAAGCTGAAGTCACGCATCAACTTAGCACCGGTCACGATCTTTTATTAGAACTCGGAGCACCTCCTGCCTATCAGTCCGTTGAGTTGCTAGAAGCTATTGAAACAGCCGACGAAGACGCGCGCTTCGAACGTTTCACGCTCAGACTTTTTGATTTCCTCGGATTAGATATCTCGGATCTCTCCAAACGTGCCTTCCTCTTCAAACACGGCCATCGTCATTCCGAGGCATTCACCGACATTGGAGATGACGGCTTATCCGTAACTTTTGATCGCACCACTGCCTTGTCACGGGAGGATCTTTCTTTCCTGACTTTCGATCATCCGTTGTTCCGCGATGCAATCAGCCAATTACTTGATGGTAACTCTGGTAATGCAACGTTCGCAAAACTCCCATCCACCACAGGCAAAGGTATCCTTCTCGAATGCGCTTTTGTGTTAGAGGTTATTGCCCCAGCCCGTTTGCACCTTGATCGCTTCCTCCCCCCTACTCTTTTGCGGGTCATCGTCGATCATACCGGAAAAGCACAAACCAAAGCGCCACCTTCGCAACTGCTACAGCCCGGTGACCCACGCCGCATTGTCGCTCAAGAGTCATTTAAAACCCAACTATTTCCGACAATGTTAGGAGCAGCAAAAGATGTCGCAACCCGCGCCAGCGGCAAGCCCATCGAAGCTGCCATCGATCTTGCGAAACAAACTCTGGAGACCCAAATCTCACGACTCAACAATCTCGCTTTACGTAATCCGAATGTATCGAAATCCGAGATCAAACATCTTGAAACCACTCTCAAAGAAACTACCGAGGTCCTAGCGAAAGCCCGTATCCGGTTAGATTCACTGAGGCTAATTTATTGTAGTTGAATCGCAGATTCTTCGTCGGCAGGGCTGTATCTTTCTACCTAGATTTCACCCGTGGCTCGACTGGCTTAGGTGACCTTTTTACTTCCTCTGCCAAAACTTGAATCGCCTCTCTTAACTGAGGATCACTACTTTTCACTTCATCCTCAGGCATCATCGGCACAAGCACATCCGGAACGGCTCCATTCAATTCCAAATCCCTACCGGTCTTCACATGGAACCATCCACGAAATGGTATCTGCAATTTTCCTACCTCAGGAATATCTACATCAACTGCAGAAATAACGCCTCCATTAGTGGGCATACCCACAAGTTTACCGCGCCCTAGTTGCTTGAATGCATGACAAAAAATTTCTGCGTTTGAAAAAGTATTACTATTTGAGATGACGACCATAGGCCCATTCCAAACAGGGCTTACTCTACGATCCGTAGGGTAACCACGAGATCCATTGCGTGGGATTGTAAACGTATGTATGGGTTGACAAAACAAAGCCAATAGCTCGTCTGCTACTCTACCCCCCGCATTATCTCGGAGATCAAGAATGATCCCTTTTCCAGAAGTCGATGCACGATATACCTCCAACGATAGACGCTGAAGATCTGCTGATTTCATTTTCAAAAATGGCAAATAAACCAAGTCATAGACCTTTGCCGCTGATTTAGCTTCTAACTCCATTTGCTTTCGATCGAAACCACGAATCGTTTCGTAAGAGACAGGCACCAAATCCAAAGCACGAGACTTCCCATCTTTACCCTCAACCACCAAAGGAATCACCTGACCCATGGCTCCATTAAAAAACTCCATTAACGAAGTTTTAGCATCGACATGATGACCGTTAATTCTGCTCACGATTTCACCTGCAACAGGAGCTCCATCAACTCTTGCGATCGGTGATTCGGCAATGACACGCTTAATAACAAGAGGACCATCCCATGAACTTTCGAACTCCAGACCGGGATGTGCTGTAACATGATCCAACTTCTCTGTCTTTTTAGTCATATCCCAAGGTGTGTAATGAAAAGTCAGATGCGAAGCATTCAACTCTCCTAACATCATTGCGACAACACGATCGAATTCCCTACCGTCTCTCGATTCACTGGCCACATTTTCATACTTTTCGAGTATAGCGCTCCAGTCTTTGCCGTTCATCGATTCGTCATAGAAACGCTCAACTAGAGTTCTCCAAATTTTCCTAAAGCCCAATCTTAGGCGAGCAGAACGTTCTTGCTCAATATTCAACGAGAAGTCGTATGCATAAAGTTTATCTCCATCATACACCACAGGCGCTCGATTATTTCTCCAATACGTTTTTCCTTTTGAGCTTCTACCTACAGCAATACCGCGGAAATCTGAAAAAACCTGTTTCTTACTATCATGCAGACGGAAGGAATAAACTTTTTCATCATTCACCTCATCATTCTGAAACAAAATCGACTTAGAATCTTCAGACCAAACTACCTGTTTCAAATCTAAACCATCTATTTCGACCCGCCTAATGGACGCTGCCATTTCCTCA
>CAWUUP010000204.1:0-24864 GCA_963925255.1 uncultured Luteolibacter sp. | reverse complement strand
CTCACCTGCTGGGCCGACCTCGACGATTTTCCACTGATACATCACCGCGATCCGGTCCGCTATGTAATGCACGACTCCTAGATCGTGGGAGATGAACACCATCGTCAGGCCCAGATTCTTTTGGAGATCTCTGAGGAGATTGAGAATTTGAGATTGGATCGAGACGTCGAGCGCGGAAACGGGTTCGTCGGCGATGATCAGTTTTGGCTCGGGGGCAAGTGCTCTGGCAATGGCGATCCGTTGGCGCTGACCACCGGAAAATTCGTGTGGGTAGCGTCTCATCTGGCTGGCGTCTAAGCCGACCGTGGCCATGAGCGCGGTGACTTTTTTTTCGAGTGCTTCACCCTTCATGTTTGGATGACGCTGGCGAACCGCCTCGGCGATGGTCGAATAAACCGTCATCCGTGGATTGAGTGAGGCGTAGGGATCTTGAAAGACCATTTGGAAGTCAAGACGCCGCCGGCGGACTTCAGAATGACTGAGCGCGGAGAGATTTTCACCATCCAGGATGATGGACCCTGAGGTGGGAGCAATGAGCTGCATTAAAGTCCGGGAAAGGGTCGATTTTCCACAGCCTGATTCACCAACTAACCCAAGGATTTCACCTTTCTCGATTTCTAAGGAGACGCCATCGACTGCTTTGACGGTTTCCTTTTTAGAAGAAAGCAACCCTCCACCGCTCTTCACGAAGTGCTTTTCAAGATTTCTAATCTCTAGATACGCCATGCAAAGGAATGAAGCAGGAGCAACCCCAATCGGCAACGAAGTTCGTAAAGCCGTGAAATCCGGAGTTTTTTAAAGGCTTTGCGTTGAAAATCTCACAAACTACTTCGCATCCCCACCAAGCAGCATCTTGACTTCCTTGGAGTTGAGGACTGCCCAACGGCCGATCTCGAGATCGCCTAGCCAGAGATTTCCGATCCGCACACGGAGGAGTTTGGTGACTTGGTAGCCGAGGGCTTCGAACATCACGCGGATCTGACGTTTTGCGCCGTGGTCGAGAACGACTTTGATCCGACGCGCAGAAATCCGCTCGATGTGCTTGGCTCTGAGCTTGCCTTCCTCGGTGAAAACACCGGCGAGAAACTGATCAAGGTGGGAGTTTTCGAACGCTTGGTTCGAGGTCACGAGATATTCTTTTTCCACCGATTTCGATGGATGCATGAGTTGCTGAGAAAGATCACCATCGTTGGTGAGGATCAGCATGCCTTCGGAATCGGTATCGAGGCGGCCAACATGATGGAGCGCACTCAATGAGGCAGGAAGTAGGCTGTAGATCGTTTCGCGGCCGAGCTCGTCGCTGCGGGTGCAGACATAACCGCGTGGTTTGTGAAAGATGACAACGATCTCTTCTTTCGGGAAAACACGTTTGCCATCGACGCGGACACTATCGGTTTCCGTGACGCGGGTGGCGAGCTTGACGCAAGGTGCGCCGTTCACTTCGACTCGGCCAGAGGCGATCAATTCATCGCAGGCGCGACGTGATCCAACCCCGCAAGATGCAAGGTATTTGTTAAGACGGACTCCCTCGGACATAATGTTATAGTAGTTCCGTGGATTTCACACGGAGGCTGGGAGCAGGTAGCAAATAACGAAGAATTAGCCTTCGTGTTTAGTCTTAGGAAGACCGATTGGGGATTTGCCCTGTATCCATTCGCCGCGCTCTTTAAGAAGCTTCACGCGCTCGAAGCGTTTAAGGACGGAGCGTTTGCCGCCGACGGTGGCGCTTGATTTGAGTGAGTTATGCTTGGACATCTTGAGGCGTGGTTAGACGGTTGGGGCGCGGAAGCTATGGTGCTTTTTCTCCCGTGGCAATGCGAAAATAGCAGATTTTTAAAAAAATAATCCGTGGCGACAATCGAAGCGCAGCATAGATGGAGGAACTATATATTCTCCCAAGTTATTCCTCAAATTGTATCCGCCAAGCCAACCACATCCAAGAATCTAATGTTTAAGAATCCTGTCGAAGCTGTGTCCATTTTGGCATGGCGGATGAAATTTGAGGGATGAATCAGGCAGCGCGCGCGCTTCTATTTCCGTCTCACTCCCATTCCCAGCCGCGAACATAAGGCGATTGGGTTATTGTAGAGCTTTTACCCATGGATGGAAAAGTGTGAAATCATGCTCCGTATGGGTGTGATATTCATCAAATCGGCCCACCTGCTTCGTGCGACTTTCTGCCTGCTCTTCATCACGCCGCTGGCTCCTTGAGGTGCTCAGGTAGAAGAGAAGACCCCAGCGGAGAACGGCTGCCATCTGGTCATTCTTTCTTGCCAGTCCAACATGACGGGTGGCCTTGAACAGGGTTTTACGGAGATTATTACCAATACTCTTAGAAAATCAGGTGACGATTGCTCGCAGCATGAGAAGTGGTCGCGGTATCCGTTTCTGGGCAAAAGATTAAGACGGTCATTTTATCAAAATGCCCCTACCGATACCAACGCAGCTCTTTAGCGATTTCGAGACTTGTGTCTTATGACTCCTCGTTACGCGTCTTTTCTACCACTCGATTCCAACACCTTCTTCAGGGATCAAAATCTTATCACTGATCCCTAGGCGATCTGCTTCTGTTAGAAGTCGTTCGACGGGTTCGTGTAGGGCTTCGTTGCCGAGGGGGAACGTGCCGTAATGCATGGGAATGAGGACTTTCGCACCTAGGTCGGCGAAGGCGCGGACGGCTTGTTCTGGGTTCATGTGGACGTCACGTCCGCTTGGTGATTCGTAGGCGCCTATGGGCATCAGGGCGACATCGATGTCATGTCGTCTGCCGATTTCGGTGAAGCCATCAAAGTAGGTGCTATCGCCGCAGTGGAACACGCTTTTGCCAGAGGATTTGACGATGTAGCCCCCGTAATCGCGATGGGTGTCGTGGACGTACCGGGCGCCCCAGTGATGGCAAGGTGTGTGGATGATTTCCATGCCTGTCACCTCTAACTGATCCCAAATGTTAACTTCGTGAATGGCGGGGAAGCCGAGTTTTTTCACCAACGAAGCACTGCCTTTTGGAACCACGATACCGTTGCTAGCTTGGAGGATTTTCAGACTCGGTTTGTGTAGGTGATCGAAATGCGCGTGGGTGATAAGTACGAGATCGACTTCGGGAATATCTTTTAAATGAAAACCGGGATGCCGTTGGCGTTTTGCAGGGCCGTGCCACTTCGCCCAGTTGGGATCGACCAATACCGAGTGTCCAGCGAACTGGAGAAAAAACGATGCGTGGCCGATCCATGTGATGCGCACACGATCATCCACCGGTGGAGTGAGGACGGGTTCGAGAATCGTCCCACCCATTTTTTTAAACATCCCCGGAACAATTCGATGCCTGAGAAATTTCACATTTCGGCTCGGCCAACCTTTCTGAGGCGCGAGGCCAGAATATGTGTTGCCGTTGGGTTTTTTCATGACGAAGTGAAATTCAGCCTACGCGCTCTGGTAGCCGAGCGCAATTTTCTCCATCCAGAATTTTGCGCGCTCGCGGAAGCTCATGTCGTCTTGGGCGTAGAGGATGCCGCGTGAAACGTTGATCACATCCGGAGCGCTGCGGCCCGCTGCAGCGAGAGCGCCGAGATCGCCTCCCTGTGCGCCAAGGCCAGGAACCAACAAGGGGGCATCTGGCATTTTCGGCAAAACGCTTTCAGAATTCGTCAAGCCAACCACATAACCGACATCAGTCGCGCGACCTTCGGTTTTCGCGCGTTCCCCAAGAGCTGTGACGAGCTCGAACACTTTGCGTCCGTCTTTGAGATCCTGTTGTTGAAAATCTGCGGTGCCGGCATTCGATGTCACAGCAAGCAGGTAAACCGCTTTGCCTGCGTAATCGAGAAACGGCTCGATCGAGTCATAACCGAGGAAGGGATTAAGTGTCACTGCATCGACATTCCAACCGTTGAAATATCCCTGCGCGTAGTATTTCTGGGTCTCGCCGATGTCACTGCGTTTTGCATCGAGGATGATGGGAATGTGGCTGGGGATTTGTTTGAGTATTTCTTCAAGCACGCGAATTCCAGAAATCCCCATTGCTTCAAAGTAAGCCATGTTCGGTTTGAACGCGGCGGCGTATTCAGCGGTTTCGTCGATCACGCGAGTGAGGAACTCTCTCGCTATTTCCGCTCCACCATCGCCGGGCCTTGGGTCGAGCCCGACACATAATCTCGATCCGGTGGAAGTGATTTGCTGCTGTAGCTTTTCGTTAAAACGCATGGCCTAGGTTTTGCTGAAAAAATGGGTTTCGCAATGCAAACCACGAAATTTCGGGCAAAGAATGTTTCAAGGTTGCTTCTGGAGGCCGGTAAAGCAGGGGCAGCGAGACGAATTGGAAAGAATTTCAACCGCAGATGAACGCAGATAAGGAATGAGTTAGCCGCTCGATTCTCTTACCCATTAAATGATCCTAAATTCATCATAAGTTTCTGAAAATTAACGTTCATCTGCGTCCATCTGCGGTTCATTTTCCCATCTAGGCCTAAGATCAAACAGCGATCCGCTTCGCTATCATTGTGGTTGGCTTTCGGTTTTACAATCGGCCCACGCGATCCAGCCCAGTGTAGCTAGATAAACGGCGAACTCTGCCGCTTTTCTCCAATAAGAAATTTTTTCCGATCCGCCTAAACAACCGCAGCTGATATCCAGCCCGCGCGCCCATGCGGAGCCTACGGAAACGACAAAAGCCATCACTAAGCCAAACATGACCCACCAAGCGCCTTTCCGCAAAATTCCCATCATGAAACATAAGCCCCCGATTACCTCAAGCCAGGGAATGGTATACCCAACCCCTACAGCCAACTGCCCGCTCACGAGGCGGTAATTTTCAATATCAAGCACAAACCGATCCAGTCCCGCGACGAAAATTTTCAATCCACCGGCATACACAAACCATGCGCCCATTAACACGCGTAGAACGAGCGTAAGGATCTCAGATTTTCGAGTCGGTATCATGGTGGTCATCAGATTTAGATTTTCTCCCAAAAAGCATCACAGGGAAACCAACCAAAAGCGAAGCTAAAGCCATCATGGGCCAAGCGCGTACGGGCGGCTCGACAAACGGCGCAGATTTCATCGATTCGTCATATTCCACAAAAAGCTCCTCGGCCTGCTCAACATCCTCATCCGCAACCACCACGCGAATTCCCCCAAACGCCTGCGTGTATTGCCAGAACAATTGGGAGATATGTTCATCGAAAATATAGGACTCTATCCCGTGCGCATCCAAAAAAGAGCGAAACAAATACGCATCCTCGCTTTTGGCAAATTTGGCGATGGTGACCATGGTTATTCTTTTAATGTCGTGACTCCAGTCGGTCCATAAACGGACGCCCGACCCGCGAATTCACCACTGCGGACGACCCAATATCGCTGCAGTTTTTATCCAAAATCACAGAGCAGGAAAATCCGTCCGCCATATTAGGTTCTGTGGTAAGTCGGTAAATTTCATAATTTGCATCAGCTGCCGGCTCTTTGAAATCTGTCACCATCGGCATGTCCTCAGCGGGTAAATCATTTTTTTCCGGCGAGATGATGCTTCACAACGAGACTCATGCTTTCGCTTTTCTTCGGCTCGGCGGATAGGGCAACACGCACGTAGCGAATAGGAGCCCTAGTATTTCCATGCTCCAGACTGTGAACATCTCCTGCTCGTTTACAATAGGGGTTCTGGCTCCTATGGATCAACCTTCGCTAACGCTTCGATCAAGAGTTTCGCGGTCGCCTGACTCGAAGCAGGGTTTTGGCCGGTGATTAAATTTCCATCCCGCACAGCCTGGGCGGTGAAGTTTTCTTTTTTCTCAATCTTCGCGCCGAGCTCACGCAATTTGCTTTCGAGCAGAAACGGCATGTCTTTATCGAGTTTTACGGCACGTTCTTCGTCATCGGTGAACGTCGCCATGGTCTTACCTTTGACCAGAAGAGTTCCGTCTTTGCGCACCACTTTCACCAGCGCTGCAGGTCCGTGACAAACCGCCGCAATGGGCTTGCCCTGAGTATCAAAGTCCTGAATGAGTTTCGCCGCCGCTGCATTATCGGCCAGATCGAACATCACGCCATGACCTCCGGGAATGAAAATGGCAGCGAAGCTATCTGCGCTGACCGACGCCAAGGACTTGGTTTCGCTCAAACGTCTCGAGGCATCCTTCCACGCGGTCGCTTGTTCGGGCGTCGGCTTGCTGCGCGCATCAATCGGTGCTGCACCACCTTTCGGCGTTGCGACCTCTACCTGATAACCTGCATTGACCAATGCAAGATAAGGAATCGCAAACTCCTCCAACCACAGCCCCGTCGGTTGACCGTTGGTCATTCTATCTGCTCCTGTCACCAGCATCAAAATCGATTTCTTCTCCGCTGCGGACAGAGAAACCACGCCCGCTAAGAAAACCGCCAGCAAACTCATCCATTTCCGAAACCGCATTTTTCCTATTTTCATTATATTTGAATAGAGACGATTTATTTGCTGTGTCAATCCGTGCATCGTTTCATGGTTGCTGCGCCAAAACACAGAGCGGGTCGGGACTTACCGTCCAAGAACCGTTACCCATGCTGGACAAATCGCAATCTGTCCACGAACATCCGCGACCGATGTCTGAGTTAGCGAAAGCGTATGAGCCACAAGCTGTGGAGGAGAAATGGTATGCCGCATGGTTGGCAGCCGAGTGTTTCCGTGCCGATGAATCTTCTGAAAAGGAGGCTTATTCGATTGTCATCCCGGCCCCCAACGTCACGGGCATTCTCCATCTTGGGCACGTTCTGAACAATGCCATCCAAGATATTCTCGCCCGCCGCGCTAGGCAGGAAGGGAAAGAGGTTCTCTGGCTTCCAGGCACCGACCACGCCGGCATCGCAACCCAAGCTAAAGTCGAGCGCGAGCTGCGTGAAAAGGAAGGCAAGACCCGTCGCGACTTAGGTCGTGAGGAGTTTCTCAAACGCGTATGGGATTTCAAAAACACCCATGGCGATATCATCATTAAGCAGCTCAAACGCCTCGGCTGCTCCTGTGATTGGTCGCGCGAGCGCTTCACGATGGACCCACAATATACCAAATGGGTCAGCCAAGTATTTGTCGATCTTTTCAACCAAGGCCTGATCTACCGCGGCAAGCGCATGGTCAACTGGTGTCCCGTTTCCCTCACCGCCCTCTCGGACGAGGAGGTGATCATGAAACCTTCGCGCTCCAAGCTTTTCACAATGAAATACGAACTCGCCGATAGCCCAGGCGAGTTCATCGAAATCTCCACCACCCGTCCTGAAACCCTGATGGCGGACGTCGCTGTCGCGGTGCATCCAAAACATCCGAAATACGCGAAATGGATTGGTAAGATGGTGAAACGTCCTTTCCCCGAAGCGCTCATCCCCATCATCGGCGACGAGGCGGTGGATTTAGAATTCGGAACCGGCGCATTAAAAATTACTCCCGCCCACGACAAGGTCGATTTCGAGATCGGTCTCAAGCACGGCCTTGAAATCGTCGATACGTTGCATCCCGACGGGCGCGTCAACTGCCCCGCTTGCCCGGATCTCGATGGGCTGGACCGTTTTGTCGCACGCCGCAAAGCTGCTGCGAAATTGGAAGAGATGGGTCTCTTGATCGGCGTGGAAGAATACGAAAACAACGTCGGCTACTCAGAGCGTGCCGACGTACCGATCGAGCCGCGCATTTCCATGCAGTGGTTCCTACGTTACCCGAAAGTCAAAGAATCCACCGATGCTGTTGCTAACGGCGAAATCAAATTCCGTCCTGAGCGCTGGGCAAAGACGTATGCGCATTGGATGGAAAATCTTCAAGACTGGTGCATCAGCCGTCAACTCTGGTGGGGTCATCAGATCCCGGTATGGTATCGCAAAGATAAACTCGATTCTCTTAAGAACGCTGAGTCACTCGAAACAAAAGACGCTGCCGCTGGAGATATCTACGTTGGCGTTGAAGCGCCAACAGAAGGCGAATGGAGCCGTGACGAAGACGTCATGGATACTTGGTTCTCATCATGGCTCTGGCCATTTGCTACTATGTCTGACGTAGGTGAAAATTCTGCGACCTTGAAGAAATTCTATCCTACGGCAGATCTAGTAACTGGTCCGGATATCATCTTCTTCTGGGTCGCGCGCATGATCATGGCTGGCTACCGCTTTGCTAATGAACTTCCGTTTAAGAATGTCTATTTCACTTCCATCATCCGCGACCTCAAAGGACGCAAGATGAGCAAGTCACTCGGCAACTCACCGGACCCTATCGACCTCATGGATAAGTTTGGCGCCGACGGACTCCGCTTCGGTTTGATGCGTATTGCACCAGTCGGTGCGGATGTTCGATTCGATGAATCCTCAGCCGAGGAAGGACGTAACTTTGCTAATAAACTCTACAATGCCTGCCGTTTTCGTCAGATGGATGGCAATGAGTTTGCGCCGCTGCCATCCGTGAAAGGCCTGCCGGTTTATCATATCTTGGTGATGTCAAAACTCGACCAACTCGCCGCTGATCTCAAAGGCATCTACGCCGAATATCGATTCGGCGAGATTGCGCAGCGTCTCTACGAATTCCTTTGGAATGACTTCTGTGATAAATGGTTAGAAGCTGTGAAAGCAGATCTCCGAGAATCCGCCACAGCAGAAGCCCGCGCAGCAGCGCTCGGCACGTTTGATGGCGTGATGAGCCGTTATCTCCAGCTGTTGCATCCTTACATGCCACACGTGACCGAGGAGCTTTCCGAGCGCATGAACTACGTTTCCGCCGGCGAGTTCGTGATGAAAAAATCTCTGCCTGTAAAACCACTGCTCGCAGAACTTTCCGCAGCAGAACTTGAAACCGCGCAGAAACAGGCTGTCGCAATCTACGAGACCGCAGGTCGTCTCCGTAACCTCAAGGCCGAGTATAATCTTGGCTCACGCAAAGACGTAAGTTTCGTGATGAAAGGCGCAGTCGCTTGGCTTACCAATGAAATCAATGTCCTCGCTCTCCTAGCTGGATCTACCGAGATTCTAGTAGATGATACGTACGAAGCTCCAAAAGGAACTCCGGCTGCCGTCACTCCCGTCGCCGAGGCCTACATGCCGATGGAAGGCTTGATTGACGTCGAATCTGAACGCGCTCGTATTTCCAAGGAAATCGAGAAGATGGAGCTTGAGCTTAAAAAATGTGAAGGCAAACTCGGCAATGCGTCGTTTGTGGACCGTGCGCCGCCAGAAGTGGTGGTGCAGGAGAAACTTCGTCTCGAAGATTGGAAAACCAAACTTGCCCAATTGAGTGAAATGCTAACTGCACTGAAATAAGCGATGCTTGAAATCAAAGAAATCCCAGGAATCTATACTAGCGATGCCGAGTTGCTAGATATGGCTGGAATTCGTGATGCCAGACATCTATCTGAACAAGATGCCGAAAATCTGTTAGAAAAGCTAAATCAAGCCAATAAGATTTTTCAGTTCGCTGGTGGAGTGCCTGATCAATTAACCATAGAAAATTGGATCGCCAGTGCCAGCGAGGCGTTAATAAATAGTAAGAATGGGTTCAAAAGTTCATCTCTTTCCGCAGCGGTGAATTATGAAGGCAACGAAAAAGTTCTCGAAATGTTGGCGGCTTCTCCTTGTGCCATTCCGCTTCCCGGTAAGTTTTTGGCAGAGAAGAAAATCCGAGTTTCAGATATACCTGCTGGGTTATTGCTCAATCGATATTCTGGTGATTTAGATGTCCGCATTGGTAATCCAGAGACTCCACAAAGCGATGTGCCACAGAAGAAGCAAGTGAGTCCTACGAAAGTCAGTAAAACGATTCAGCCAAAGGATTGTGATCCAAAGGCGGTCCAAAGGATCGAGCCGAATTCATCTCCAGTTCAACGGGAGGCTAAATCCAAGCAAGACCATGCAGAGGACAGAGTCGCTTTGATCCGTGCTCCGCTTGAATCCACCAATCGTGGAAAAAAAACTAATTCTCGTAGCTTCATCCGTGGTGTTCTGCATACCCATCCATGGCATTTGCGGGTCGGAGCTTTACTCACTCTGCTGATCCTACTGCTGTTACCAACGTCGATGCTCTCCGGGTTTCTATTGCTGCTTTCCTCTGTTTATCCAGAGCCATTTTCATGGGTTCCTAAATGGTTGATCGCGTTTCCAATTGCTCTACCGGTCATCGGGATCGGTTATTTATGTTGGGGATTACCCGGGAAATGCCGAATTTGTTTGCAGAAAATTTTTATCCCTAACAAGGCGCTGAAGCACGCCAAGGCACATCGGCTTTTCTTCTTGGGATATACTGTGCCACTCAGTATTCATTTGTTATTGTTTAGTTGGTTCAGGTGTTCTTCTTGTGGAACGCCGGTTCGTTTAAAAAAATAATCTATGTTGGATCGTCACAGGGCTATATTGGCGATCATCCTATGCGTGGTATTTGGTAGTTGTGCGGACGAAACCGGATTTCGAATTGAGCAGGCTCCCATTCCAGCGGGATTGCCGCAGGTCAAACAGCCCGCAATGGAAGGAACGGAAGTCCAATCAGGAGGCAACGTCGGCATTCGGCAGCTGAATTATACACCGGAAGAAGACATTTCCTGGACGGATCCCGATAATCCGGATGCTGGTATACCTGAGCTCGAAACCTTGATGGCGGCACCAAAGCGTGGACCTTGGGAGGAGAGTGAAACAATAGCCCGCCAAACTGCTGCCCGCGAAGGTAAGCCGATTCTGATTTGGTTTACAGACTCCTCCATGAGTCCTGCATGCAAAGCGCTTTCTGCAGAACTTTTCGCTACTCAGTCATTTGGAAAATGGGCGGAAAAAAGCGTCGTGCGTTTGCGGGTGGATTCTACGATCCATGTGGATGATTTGAATCTTTCTTTAGGCGAAAAAATCAGCCGTCAAACTGAGCTCAAGAGCTACGTGCAGCGTCTCAAGAAGCGCTATAAAGTGTCAGGTCACCCTACCTTGTTGATGCTTAATATGAGTGGCGAGGTGCTATGGAAAGATACGGGATACAAGCGCGGCCAAGCAGATTTTGTATGGGGCTTGATCAAGCAAGCCGCTGCGGTGAATAGCAATCAGTATCAAGAATGGCGCAAGAACTTAGAATCGAAAGGCTACCGCAAGTGGGAGGGCTCCAACGGCCGCGAGGTTTTAGCCAAGCTGGTAACTTATTCCAAAGGTGACCTCATTCTCATCGAGCCCGGTGGTGAGCGTTATAAAACCAAAGAATCACAACTTTCTAAAAAAGATCAAAAATGGATCGCAGAACAAAAAATATTGCGTGGTATTAGATGAGGCTGTCAGATATTTTTAACGTCACTGTTTTTTTCATGGCGCTACCGAAACATGGCCGCGCCACAAGGCTCTGTTGATCTGCCCTTTGACGACATCAAGCTATGTCGGTGGGATGATAGGCTATGATTCTATGTTCACGACCAGACGATCGTAACCCATCCGTCGCAACCCGGCACACCCAGCCAATGTGAGTGAGCAGAGAAACCACGTGGAAAAATTCTTCGACCGCAAGCACTGCTCGTTTAGGATCGGAGCGTAGAAAAAACGCTGAAAAACGGAAACTCCAAGTTGAGTAGATTGAAAAAGACTTTAGTTTGTCACTTATGAAATGGAACGTCATCAGCGTAAGTGCTACCAGCATCGTCATCGGACTTGGCGGATTTATGCTCGGAAAGTTCACCACCCAAAACACTGATTTATCCGAACAAGACCGCCTTCTCGAAGACTCACAACGGTTGATTCATCAACGTTCCGTCGGTGGCAGCTCCGATTCAAAGCGTGTCAGTTCGAGTCGCCCCAACCGCCCCACCCAGCAAAAAGACGATACTAGTTTCGACCAAAAATTAGCAAACATGGAGAAAATCGTTCGTGGTGAAAACGCCCTCGATCGCGGTCGTGGCATGCTTGATTGGATTGATTCGCTCGCTCCTCAAGATTTCGAAGCCGCGGTCGCGCGCTTCCGCAGCCTCGGCATCACCGAAGCGCGCATGGGTGAATATGCCATGTTGCTGACCGCATGGGCGGAGGCTGACCCTATCTCAGCGCTCGCTTACACGACGAAAAACACCAGTTCCGGTATGGCCACAGAAACCGTTCTCAGCGCATGGGCCAGCAGCAATCCCCAAGCTGCGATTGCCTGGGCGAAGGCGAATCACGACGGCGATGATGCCAATCCTTACATGGTAGGAATCATCCGTGGCTTAGCGGGAACTGATCCAGCACGCGCCACTGCGCTTTTAACGGAAATGCCTTTCAGTAGTGAGCGAGGAGAAGCTCTCCAGGCCATGATGCCGCATCTTGTGCAGATGGAGCCAGCAGACGCGCAAAAGTGGATTGCTGATATCAGCGATGAGCGGCTCAGGGGCGGAGCAATTTCGCGATACGCGGAGGCGATGGCAAAACAAGATCCGGCAGGAACTGCATCTTGGTTAATGGAAAATCTCACCGAGACATCTGTTAGAAGCGTCGATGACGTTTATCGCGAATGGGCAAGAGCCGATTCCGTGGCAGCGCTTGCAAATTTCGAAGGTCTCCCAGAAGGGGAAGCCCGGTCGCGTGCTCTGCGGGGTATTGTAATGTCGATGCCCCTAATGACGCCCAAGCCGCCGCTGCCCTCATGAACCGCTATCCAGCAGATATCACAGACAATACTGTGCAACATTTTATCTGGAGCTCTTTTGAAAAAGCTCCCGGTGTGGCAGTAAATCAAATTGGCCTTATCCAAGATGAGAGCAGCCGCATCCGCATGTATCAACGTGCCCTTCCTACTTGGTTAGAACGCGATCCAGCTGCCGCACAAAAGTGGATCGACACCGCGAACCTCCCAGCCTCAGTGAATGAGTCTTTGAGAAGGCGTTAAGAGGGATCTGAAAATCTCCAATTACAATGGGCAGACCTTGGACTAGGTCTTCACGATCATGGCTTTGCACGCCCAGCCTTTGGCAAACGTTGGCAAACGTTTTAAATTCTTTGACAGTGAAGGGGCTTTGCAATGGTTCGTTCAGGGGCTATGAAGCGTTTGTGAGTTTGAAGGAAAAACTTCTGGCATGGATGCGAGGCGGCGATGCCGACTTCGCGGCGATGGCTTTGGAGGTTTTTCGAACTCAGTTTGGATCGAACTCGGCGTATCGGAATTACTGCGAGGCACTTAGGCGGACGCCGGAGAATATCCTCAACTGGCATGAAATCCCAGCGGTGCCGACGGATGTTTTTAAATTAGACGGCATGGCGATGCGCTGTTTTCCAAGCAATGAGGGAAAAGGATTTTTTCTAACTTCTGGGACGACAAGTGAAGCGCGGGGCAAACATGAGTTTCGAGATCTCGAACTTTACGAGGCATCGGTCAAAGGGACTTGGAGAGAGCTGGGCTTGCCAGAAATCACTAAGCCGTGGTTTTTTTCGCAGCAAGCCAGTGACGCGCCGCATTCGTCTTTGGTGCGGATGTTTGAAATTTTAGATGAAGGAGGAGAATGGCTGATCGATTCTGAGGGCCGATTGCTGAACGACAAATTTCTGCCTAACAGTGCCGCAGCGGTGCTTGGGACTTCGCTGGCGTTGTTACGTTTTTGTGAGGAGAGTGAACCAATAAAATTGTTAGAAGGCTCATGGATTTTTGAAACTGGCGGCAGCAAAGGTTTGCTTAGAAGCCACACACCTTCAGAAGTTCGGCAACGACTGTCCGATCACTTCTCGCTACCGGAATCCCGCATCCTCAACGAATACGGAATGACTGAATTGTTTTCCCAATTTTACAAATGGGGAGATTCGGAAGCTCATCAAGGACCTGCGTGGACAGCGATCCGGGTAGTGGATGTTTTTTCAGGAAAGCCCGCATCCGAAGGCGAGGTTGGATATTTGGAAATCATCGACCTCGCAAATCTCGATTCCGTCGCCGCAATCCGAACTCAGGACTTGGCGATCGCCACGGGTGAGCGGAGTTTCATTTTGATCGGACGTGATCCAGCTGCCGTGGCGCGGGGTTGCTCGCGTGGGGTCGATGCCGTATTGCAAACATCATGAAATTAGAACCACGGATGGACTCAGATGGACACGGATGGGTGAAAAATTAAACTCTCGTCGACTGGATCAAAAGACAAGTTTCATAGCTCTTCAATTATCCGTGTCCATCTGCGTTTATCCGTGGTTTATTTAACACTTAAGAATGAAAACCCTCTCAGAAAGAATCGCATTTTTACTCGCTCAGCGCCCGATGCTTGAGCCGTGGGTGGGAAGTTATGATGAGGCAACGTTGAAAAAATGGTTAGATCTTGAGCTCGGCGATCATCGGAGACTGGAGCACTGGGTCGATGGATCCCGCGTTGCACCACGTGGACCGGTCTTGCATGTTGTCAGCGGGAATACTGAACACGCCGCATTTCAATCATTGTTCCGTGCGCTGATTGTCGGCTGCCCAAGCTGGGTGAAAGTGCCTTCTGTGGGTTTGTTAGAATTTGAAAAATGGGCAAGAGAAGTTTGCTTGTTCGAGGTGAAACGCGAGCTTCTAGAAGCTTGGCGAAATCCTGAAGTTGCGGTGGTTTATGGCGGTGATGAGACGATGGAATTCTTCCGAGGTTGGCTGTCGCCGCAAACCCGCATCATTGAGCACGGTCCAAAACTCAGCGCGGCATTTGTTTTCGAAAATCGCGAGGGTTTGGCAGCGCAGCTCGTGGAAGACATCATGCGCTACGGCCAGCGCGGTTGTCTATCGGTGCTGGCGATTTATGTGGCGGGTCATGTGGATGTTTTCTGTGATGAGCTAGCGAAGTCCTTGGAAGAACGGCGACCTCAGATCGCCGCGACGCTTTCCGAAGCTGGAGGGATTCGTAACGCGCGAGAACTTGCACGTTTCCAGATCGCCAATGGCGCAAATATGAAACTTTGGGAGAGTGAGAATTCAGCAGCATGGACAGTTCTGCTAGATTATGATTCTGCCATATTACGGAGTAGCCCAAGCGGTGGATTTGTTCGCGTCATGCCGATGCCGGATGCGCTCACGCCCGAGACGCTCGGAAACGAAATCGCCTTTCTTTCCACCGCGGTGGTTGAGCCCTTGGGGCATGCGGATCGCTTGGAAGCCATCGCCCCGCCCAGAATTTGTGCTGCAGGAAACGCGCAGGAACCCAGAATTTTCTGGCATCCCGATGGAGAAATGCCGCTCGCGGGGCTTGTGCGCTGGCGTGATCTCGGTTGATCATATCGCCATGTCCGAACCCGCCATCGAAACCACCGGAACTATTCTCGAACGCAAAGGAGAGATTCTTTACCGCATCGAGTTGTTGAACGGAAAAGTTATGCTCGGACATTTGTCTAAACCGCTTACCGATGCAAAAGCGGAATTTTCCGAAGGCGATTCGGTGCTCTTGGAAATGACCCCGTTCGATTTCGATCAAGGACGAATTATCGCACTCGTTTCCTAGAACGGTTTGTAAAACGCTAAGTAGGCAGCGCCAATGGCTCCAACTAGAGTCAGCGCGAACACGACGCATGGGCAGAGGATCTTTCTTTTTGCGAGAACAGGAGCAACGCCGATAAATAACCAGATGCCGAGTTTAGCCATCCACCAATATTGATCCATAGGTGGTTTTTTCAGGAGGGCAAACCCAGCAAGTAAGATGACGAGCAAAGAAACTCCGTGAAGGATGGAAGCGGATTTTTGGTTTGAGCCACCTAGCAGCGTAGCTCCGAGTGAAGCGAAAAGAGCGAAGATACCGGCAAGATGAAGAATTTTCAGTAAGAATGGATCCATAAGTGCCCAGACATTTCACGAATTGTGTAGAGAAATCAAGAAAACTCCGAAAGTTGAAGAGCGCATGCTGCGTATCTGTCGCCAATAGTATCGCTTACGTAAATGGTTGCCCATCTTTCCGAAAAAAGAACTTATATTCCGCGACAAGCCGCCGTAAAAACGGTCAGAGCGTGATTATGCAGTTTGAACCTTTAATTTGATTTTATCCCATTTATGACCACTGAAACTGATCAAAAAAACTCCTGCTCATCGTGCTGTCATCCACTAGCCATCACGATTTTCGGACTTCTCATCATCTCGATACTCATCGCGATGCCCTTTCTCGCAGGAGAACCGAATGCTGAGAAAACCCCTGATATCGTGCGCTTCTTCGGACGTTTCCATCCAGTTGTCTTGCATCTTCCGATCGGGATTTTTTCCCTCATCATGATCCAAGAGTTGTTGGCGATGTTTACACGCTACAAGTCACAGCCTAACATCATCCCAATCTTTATTGGCGCGGCGAGTGCCGTGGTCGCGGTTCTTTTCGGGTTCTTTCTCTATATCGGCGGTGGTTATGAGATGAGCGAACTGCTTGAGGATCACCTGTGGGGCGGCATCTTTTTCGCCTCCGCTGCGGTTTTGACTTTGATCGTTAAATCTTGGCCCTTGCCGCTCAAGTTTTCCACGATCCTGTATCGGGCGATGATTTTCGGTAGCGTAGGTATCATGAGTTACGCGAGCCACGATGGAGCATCGATCACTCACGGAAAAGATTACCTCTTCGAGTATGCTCCGGATTCGCTTCGCGAAATCCTAGGGCATGAACCGAAGGAGGTTAAAGTGGCCGTTCCAGTTAAGCCACTTGAAGAGCAGATTGTTTATGCAGACATGGTTCAACTCATCCTCAACAAGCGTTGCGTGGAATGCCACAAAGAAGGTAAATCCAAGGGAAAATTCCGTATGGATAGTTACGAGCTTCTCGTAAAAGGCGGTAAAGAAGGAGATGGAATTGTTCCAGGTAATGCCCTCGACAGTAACATCATCTACCGATGCGAACTCCCCGAAGACGATGATGAGCATATGCCCCCTGAATCAAAGACGCCCATCGAAGATCATGAACTTGCGGTCATCAAGTGGTGGATTGATTCCGGTGCAGATCCTGTAAAAACGGTAGCTCAGCTCGACCTCACAGAGGAAATACGCGCTGCCATAAGCAAACTCGATCTCTCCGTCGATCTCATTGCAGGTAAATCCGACAGCGCTACGCCCGTAACGGACCTGCCATCTGATGAACTGCTCAAAGCGGTTTCTGCGCTAGCAAAAGACTTCCCAGGCGGCTTGACGTTTGAGTCTCAAGTCTCTTCCAAGCTTACATTTACCGCTGTTTCCCTTCGCAATAATCTGGATGACCAGCTTTTCTCCAAACTAAAATCGGTCATCCCTAGTATGGTGGCTATGGATCTGTCTTCGACGGCGATCACGGATGATTCCGTTAAATTACTCACCACTGCGAAGGACCTGCGGATGATACGCCTTTCTGAAACCAAGATTTCGGATGCGGCTCTCGATACACTCGCTGGCCTGAAAAACTTGGAGTCAATCAATCTTTACGGCACACGCGTGACTGATGCTGGCGTGGAGAAATTGAAATCGCTAACCCGCTTGAAACGCCTCTATCTCTGGCAGACAGACGTTTCCGAGGGAATGATCACCAAGCTCAAAGAAGCTCTCCCCGAGCTGGAGATCATGACTGGGATTTAATTTTCTGAGCGATACTTTAGGTGTCGCGATATTAGGAATAACAAATTCGACGAAACACATAGACTGGTTGGCAAAAGTCCGTCCGCTAGAGGGAGGTCTTTAAAGTTTGGTTTGTATCGCTGGCGCTTTAGGTTGCTGGATTTTCGGCGATTGAGTGACGATTTGATCGCGCCATCCGGCGGTCCTCTGCGGGCTCAACACTTGGCTTGAGTCGATGTCGCGCCTGCTCCGTAGTGCGATGTCGCCGTCGATCAATGAGCTATGGCGGACAAGTCAGTTGCGGATGTTCTCTAACTAAATTCAAGCTTCATTCCACTCGCCGAACTTACGGAATTTGTCGTAGCGTTCTTGGAGTAGTGTTTCGGTGCTGAGCGAGCAAAGGTGATCGAGCTCATTGGAGATATGCTCGCGGAAAGAAACCGCAGTTGCGGCGTGGTCATGATGCGCGCCGCCGACGGGCTCTGGAATCACTCCATCGATGAGACCAAGATTCATCAAATCTGGCGCGACGAGCTTCATTGCCTCTGCGGCCTCTGGGGCATGTTTGCGATGTTTCCAGAGAATGGCGGCACAACCTTCAGGAGAGATCACTGAATAGTAGGCATTTTCCATCATCAATACGCGATCTGCGACACCGATTCCGAGCGCCCCACCGGAGCCTCCCTCACCGATGACAACGGCGATGATAGGAGTTTTGAGCAACATCATTTCACGAAGGTTGAAGGCGATCGCCTCGGCGATGTTGCGCTCTTCCGCGCCGATCCCTGGGAAAGCTCCCGGGGTGTCGATGAGTGCGATGATGGGCATCGAAAATTTCTCAGCGATCTTCATCAGGCGGAGAGATTTTCGATAACCTTCCGGATGCGCGGAACCGAAATTACGTTTGAGATTTTCCTTTGTGTCGCGACCTTTTTGGTGTCCGAGCACAACGCATTTGTGTTCACCTAACATCGCGAATCCGCCAGGCATGGATGCATCATCTCCGATGTGACGATCTCCATGGAGTTCGCTGAAATCGGTGAATGCGAGTGAGATGTAGTCCAGCATGAAAGGTCGTTGGGTGTGACGAGCGATTTGAACGCGCTGCCATGGGGTGAGATTCAGATAAATCGCGGCTCGTGTCTCAGCGAGTTTACTCTCCATTGTGGCGATTTCAGCCGATAGGTCGAGATTTTGAGCAGTCGATTTGGAGCGCAGCTTATCGATCTCTTTTTCAAGTTCAGCGGCAGGTTTTTCAAATTCGAGGAGTTGCATGATGGAAAAAATTCAAATTTTGTTCGCGGAGCAGAAGTTCAACTGCGAGGAGTCTAGTGTTTCGGGAGAAAGACGCAAGACGCAAGGCGGGCACGATCATCCTAATCGTCCATATCTGAAGATCCGAAATACCCCATCGATCCCTTTCTTTGAGAACAGCCGCAAGATATGGAAGCTTAGCTTCGACTTGTCGGGGCTACCTACTTTTTCGGAGAGCGGATCTCGACGGCATTTCCGGTTCGAGTCAGGAGAAAAAGCTCCTCAAGGTCAGCTTCTTTGAGGTAGATACCGCGTTGCGAGTTTTCATTATCTTTATTGTAAGGAAGAATCTGCAAGGCTGGGTTTTTGATGGCTATGCTTTTAGATGTGGATTGGTATTCAATGGCTGTGGGGAGAACGACTTTTCCATCGAGATCTGCGCGTCGTGATGCGATCACGGTTTTACCCGAGCTGAGGCCAAGGCCCTGGATACTGAAAATAGGATAATCGCAGATGAATTTTTCGTCTTCCCAGAGGGAGAGGGAGTTATGTGAAGGGTCAATCACTATACGGTAATTGAGCGGGGCGAGGGTCAACTCATCACCGATTTTTAAATTCTTCAGCTGCATCATGTTATTAAGGTGCATGATCATATCGAGAGAAGTCTCGTTACGGCCTGCGATAGCAAAATAAGAATCGCCAGATTTCACTTTGTAGAAAGATTTCCCGGCACAGAAATCGGAGGATAAAACTTCATCGAGACTTATCATACTGACGATGCGGCGGGCCTGCGGCGTGGTGGGAGAGGAGGAAAAAACATTGATGATCGCCATGAGCTTCTCTCTGCCCTCGCGGATTTTCCCTAGAGCGATGAGTTCATGAGCTTTTTGGAACGCGCGGTCACCAGGTTCGAAGTCCGGAATCTCCGCCAATTCAAGCATTTTACTGAAGTCTTCTTCCTTTGTTTTGCGCAAGACAGCTCCAGCCTCAGGGATGATTTTTACAAACACTCCACCCAGAGGTTTGACCGCGATGTGATAGGCTAGCATACCTGTGAAAACCGCGATCCCCACCACGGTGATGCCCGCTGCGATTTTGATGATGTGCCAGATTCTCATACGGAGGTAGGGGCGCAGTGCTTCACTAGATCAAGCCTTTCCTACGTAGATCGAAAGCATTGATTTCATGGGAACGAAGAATCATCTCAAAAGAGAATTTTAGAATCGAGACCTCCCATGTATCATCCACGCCTTCAATGATGGCACGGCAGGGATCGCCAGTTCGGCGGATATCCTCGCGAACGCGTTCGCGAACGGCTTCGATCGAATCATGAATGATTTCCTCGTTCACCGCCCCGCGTTTGAAGCGAAAGCCATATTGTAGAAAGGCAAGGTCTTGACCCTGCTCTTTAAGCTTTTCTACAAGTTCATCGAAACGAGCGCGGGCATTTTCATCAAATCCTTCGAGCTCAATTTCGCGATAGGATTCGGGACGTAAAATCCGCGGCTTCATGGCCTCAACCTCACCGGTGCGGATCCGAACTTTCCCAACCTGATCCATAGGCTCGCTCAGAAGTTGAAACTCAAAACGCGTTTCTCCGAAGGTCTGGATGCGATGATCTGGTTCATGAAGAACCCGAGTGGTCTCCATGGCATATTGAATATCATCTTGGCTGGGCATGGTTTGGGTAGAAGCTGAAAAGCTGAAAGCAGTTGAGTGTTAACGAATGATATTAATATGCGATGCTCGTAAGCTAAGACGGAAAGTAGTGGAGTCAAAGTTAAAGAAAAAGGGCGGCTGCCTTACGACAACCACCCTTTTTAAAAACTTAAAGTCAAACGGATTAGCCTTTTTTGCTGGTGATGAAAGTGACGACGTCTTTGACGGCTTGAAGCTTCTCTGCTTCGTCATCTGGAACTTCCACGTCGAATTCCTCTTCAAGAGCCATGACGAGCTCTACGGTATCAAGAGAGTCGGCACCGAGGTCCTCAACGAACTTGGCTTCTAGAGTTACTTGGTCGGCGCTGACTCCGAGTTGGTCTACAATGATTTCCTTAACGCGTTCTTCGATCGATTTGTCTGACATGTGTTGAGTGGTTGTGTGGTGTTGGTGTGGGAAACGCTTAACGCCTACGCGCCTTGGTTGGCAACTATGAATACGTGAAAACGCGCAAAGTGATAGTAAAAAATGACAGACTTAGAGGTGTTCGAGCTTTTTAAGACCACTGAGTCACAGAGGAAGAGGGAGAACGCAGAGAACTAGATCACTATTGAAGTAATGGGAAATTTTGATGTCATGTGCCGTTTCACCCAAGAAAAAGGAAGCCAGAAGCATTTACTCTCTCCGTGTTCTCCTTTTCTGACTCCGTTCCTCTGTAGTTAAAATGATCCCTAACCAATAATCAGCACCCTTCACCCTTCTCTTCCACCGCGTAATCAATGATTTCTCCAGTGAAATTGTTGCGGATCTGGCGCATAAGCGCTTCAGCTGGCTGGTTCTCATCTTGGCTGAATCCGCCATAGGTTAATCCGTCGATTCTGGCTCGTTTTGTGCCGGAAGCGCTATCGTATTCGATAAAGGCGATGCCTTTTCCTTCCCATTTACGCAGATCGAGAACCCGCATACTTTGATATGAGATGCTTTTTCCCTCAGCGGTTGTGAGGGCTTTCGTATCAGCGATGAGACGGCGACGGCTGGTGCGGATGAGAAAAAATAAAGTGACTACCGATAACGAAGCACAAATGTAGAAAACGTGGATCTGTTCTTTGATTTTCCCTGCCACAAAGGGCTCTTCCACGGGTTTTTCGTTCAGATGCTCTTCTGCAGAATATTCCCGCCAGAGTTGGTTGTTTTGCAGGGATTTGACCCGCTGGTAATCCGTCAGGATATCTGGCCATGGCATGGGAAGTTTGAGATCAGCTGGGATGACTTCGGGATTTTCAGGAAAATTGACCGTTTGCTTGGAAGCGAATTCCCGCCAAGCCCTTTCCGTCAAAGGGGTCTGCGCGTCCATTCTTGAGAAAGCTGCGGTCGCCTCCTTAAACGTCGCGTTCACGTAATACTCATAGTTCTTTTTTCGGTATCCCGTGGTGCCGTCGATATAAAACAGTACGCTAAATAAACAGAACATCGTGAAAATTACACCCGCACGCAGGAGGAACCAAGATGTGGGTTTGCAGATCATTTTATCAGTCTGGCTCATGGGTTAGTGAGATCCTAGAATCCTCCGGCACACCTGTCCATCCTGTTGTTGGAGCAGGGGGTGTCATCACCCCTTGAGGCTTGAGGGTGTCGCGCCCTCAGCTGGATTGAAACTCACGGTGAGACATCGTTCATCGTCATGCCGTGAGACACGGTAGCTCCTACAGATTCTTATCCGTCACAGCGCCTTCGCTGGCACTGGTGACGAGTTTTGCATACTTAGCCAGAACTCCGTATTTATACCGAGGTTCTGGCTGCTGCCATTTGGCTTTGCGTGCTGCGATTTCTTCGGCGGAAAGATTCACGCTGATGCGGTTTTCGACGGCGTTGATTTCGATTTCGTCACCTTCTTCGAGGATGCCGATGGTGCCACCTTCGAAAGCTTCCGGAGTGATGTGGCCAACCACGAAGCCGTGGCTGCCGCCAGAGAAGCGACCATCGGTGATGAGCGCAACGTCTTTACCGAGGCCCATGCCCATGACGGCGGAAGTTGGTCCAAGCATCTCACGCATACCCGGGCCGCCTTTCGGGCCTTCGTAGCGGATGACGATGACGTTTCCTTTCTCGATTTTCTTAGCGAGAATCGCGGTCATCGCTTCTGGTTCAGAATTAAAAACGCGGGCTTTGCCTTTAAAGACTTCGCCTTCTTTACCGGAAATTTTAGCAACCGATCCGCCTTCCGCGAGGTTTCCGTAGAGCACGCGAAGGTGGCTGTCTTTTTTGAGCGGGTTGTTAACCGGACGGATGATTTGTTGATCCGCAGGATAGTTGATAGCAGATTTCTCTAAATTCTCGCGCATCGTCCGACCCGTCACGGTCATGCAATCGCCGTGCAGGAGGCCAGCTTCGAGAAGCATTTTCATGAGTGGAACCGTGCCGCCAATGCGAACAAGATCAGCCATTGCGTATTTTCCGGAAGGTTTGAGGTCGGCGAGAACAGGCGTCTTTTTACCGATACGCTCGAAGTCATCCAAAGTGATGTCAACTCCTGCAGAATGCGCCATCGCGGGGATGTGAAGGCAGGCATTGGTTGAGCCACCGAGAGCGATCAGAACGGTGATCGCGTTTTCGAAAGCCTTCTTCGTCATGATGTCGCGGGGCTTGATACCGAGCTTGATTAGGTTCAGCACAGCTGCGCCGGCATCAAAACAATCGCGCATTTTGTCATCAGAAATCGCTGCTTGAGCGGAGCTGTTGGGAAGCGACATGCCGAGAGCTTCGATCGCACTCGCCATGGTGTTCGCGGTATACATCCCGCCACAAGAACCCGGACCGGGAATGGCGCAGGACTCGACGTGATCTAACTCTTCATCAGTGAACTCACCGTTCGCATGTTTTCCGACTGCTTCGAAAACGGAAACGATATCGAGATCCTTTTCCTCGCCTTTGATTATACCGCAGCCCGGAAGAATGGTTCCACCGTAAACGAATACCGCAGGGCGATTCATGCGACCCATCGTCATCACGCAGGCAGGCATGTTTTTATCGCAGCCACCGATCGCAACAAAGCCGTCCATGCCTTCGCAGCCCACTACGGTTTCGATGGAATCCGCGATCACCTCACGGGAAACGAGCGAGTATTTCATCCCCTCAGTCCCCATGGAAATTCCATCGGAAATGGTGATCGTGTTGAAAATGATTCCTTTACCGCCAGCTGCATCGACGCCCTTCTGGGACTCGATTGCGAGTTTATCGATATGGATATTGCAGGGAGTGACCTGGCTCCAAGTCGATGCGATACCGATCTGCGGTTTGGCAAAATCTGCTTTTTCAAAGCCGACTGCATAAAGCATCGCACGGCTAGGTGCACGGTCAGGGCCATCAAGCATCAAACTGGAAAAGGGGCGTTCTTGGTCGGTCATCGGGCGCGGATGATTAACCAAACCGAACCCGTTGGCAAACGGTCTTTGTGCATTTTGCAGGGTATCTATATTGGAAAATTTTCAACCGCAGATAACCGGGATGGACGCAGATTGAAGAAAAGATAGTGACTTCGAATTATTCTAAACTGGCAAATCCTCTTGAAATTTCCGCTGAAAATCAACTTCTCTTGCTCTTTATCCAGGTCCACCCCGTTTATCTGCGGCTCATGATCTCTACTCCTTCCGTTGCGAGTCCAAAGGTAGATGACCTAGTGTATTTTGCGTTTGTATAGTAGATCAAGAAGACGATAATTTGTCTAGTTTGCAGGGATTATGGCAGAGAAAAAAGCGACGACCCGGCTAGGGCAATTGGCGTCCACGGCAATTTGCGGAAATGACATTACTTCGTCTTGTTTGTATGTCTCAGCCTTGACGATCGGATACGCAGGACGATTAGCTCCGATCTGTTTGTTATTGGTCGCAGGGACTTTGTTTCTCTTCCGCAGCATCTATGCGGAAGTGGTAGGCGCACTGCCGCTGAACGGAGGGGCATACAATGCTCTTCTAAATACCACGAGTAAGTATCGAGCCTCGATTGCTGCCTGCCTTACGATTCTCTCCTACATGGCGACTGCCGTGATTTCCGCAAACGAAGCGATGCATTATCTGCATTCCTTATGGGGAAGTTTGCAGGTCATGCCCGCGACCATTGGACTGCTATTCTTTTTTATGGTGCTTTCGATTATCGGGATCACGGAATCCGCAGTGCTGGCGATCGGGATCTTTATATTCCACCTGGTATCCATGGGCATATTAATGATTTTTGGTGTCTGGACTGTGATCATGATCGGGCCAGCGACACTATGGGCAAATCTGGGCGAACCCTCTCCGGGAGGTTTCTGGATCGCATTGTTTTTTGGGTTTTCAGCAGCAATGCTGGGCATATCTGGTTTTGAGTCGTCTGCAAATTTTGTTGAGGAACAAAAAGAAGGAGTGTTTCCGAAAACCCTGCGGAACATGTGGGTCGCAGTTACAGTGCTTAATCCCGGGATGGCGATTTTAGCATTAGCTTTGGTATCGACCACCGATATTAGCCACGTTTACCAGAATGACCTTTTATCGCAAATGGG
>CAWUUP010000203.1:0-5777 GCA_963925255.1 uncultured Luteolibacter sp. | reverse complement strand
CAGCGCAACCGCGAAGGCTAAAATCGAAAAAGCCGGTGGTAGCATTGTTGATCCTACTCCAAAATCGTAAGCTCATAGCCTGGCGGTTTCAGCCGTCAGTAACACTGATTTAGGAGAGGAAGCCACGCGCTTCCTCTCCGTGTTATCAAAAGTAAGCATCATTAGCCATTTTTTCGAAAGCGAATCACTAGCTAGAATCGAATCAAACATTTATACTCTGAAGTTTTTCAAATATCATGATCTCTGCCTTCAAGAACACCTGGAATATCCCGGAACTCCGAGATAGGATTCTTTTCACCCTCGCCGTCATTGTCATCGTTCGTCTCGGTGTGCATATTACTCTTCCGGGAGTTGATGCCACGGTTATCAAAGAATGGCTCGATACGCTCGCGAAGAAAAGTCCTACGGATGCCGGTGGTATCACTGCAATTCTCCAAGTGTTCTCCGGTGGCGGCTTGACCCAAGCTGGTTTGTTCGCTCTCGGCATCATGCCTTACATCTCTGCCTCGATCATGGTGCAGTTGATGACGGCCATTGTCCCAAAATTTTCGAAGCTCGCTCGTGAAGACGGTGGTCGCCAGAAAATCACACAATACACTCGCTATATCACCATCTTGATTGCGGTTGTTCAGGCATACTTCGTTGCAGAATCTCTTATCCACCCTGAAAATATCCCTTACCTACAAGGTATCGAGAAAGTCGGCAGAGACCTTGTGCTAGATCCATCCTTCAACTGGGTCCTCCTGACAATGCTGACGCTCGTGTCAGGCACCGTATTGTTGATGTGGTTGGGTGACCAGATCACCGAAAAAGGCATTGGTAACGGCATTTCGATTATCATTACTGTAAACATCATTTCTTCGCTTCCAGGCGCATTGATCCAGGCATGGAAGTTCTTCACAGATGGCGATCCTTGGAGAGCTGCTATGATGGTTGTTATGATCGTGCTTTTACTCACGGTGATCGCAGCGACAATTGCCATCACTCAGGCTCAGCGTCGTATTGCGGTGCAATATGCAAAGCGTGTCATTGGGCGTAAGCAATTTGGTGGTCAAACCCAATACCTGCCTCTCAAAGTCAATTATGCAGGTGTGATGCCGATCATTTTCGCCACCGCAGTACTTTCTCTGCCACCAATGATGTTGCAGTGGTTTTTCAAAGATCAAGGTTGGGCAAATTCACTTTATAGTGAGTTAGTCGGCGGGGGAACTTGGTATTACATCCTCGGCGGGGTCGGGATCTTCCTGTTCTCCTATTTCTGGGTCGCAATGATGTTCCAGCCTTCACAAATCTCTGAGGATTTGAAGCGCAATGGCGGATATATTCCGGGTGTTCGTCCTGGCAAGCCAACGGCTGAATTCTTGGATTTCACGATGACTCGCCTTACTTTTGCTGGGGCAATCTTCCTAGCTGGATTATTTTTCCTTCCAGCTCTTACAGGCAAGCTTGTCAATTTACCGCCCTCATCTCTCATTCTTCACTTCTGCGGCGGCACTTCGTTGCTGATCATGGTGGGTGTGGTGCTTGATGTGATGCGTCAGGTGGAAACTCACCTTATCCAGAAGCATTACGATGGTTTCCTTAGAAAAGGAAAAATCAAAGGTCGTTACGATCGCCTTGGAAACACTGGTAACTCTGCCCCACGCAACATGCTTGTTTATCTTTGGACTGCCATCGCCATTATCGTAGTGATTGCTGCGACTGCTTATATCTACACTTCAACCCAGGGTTGATCTGGCGGCCACCGTTACGACGGATCCCACTTCAATTGCCTCTTTCTGAGTCTTGAGCCGATGAGAATTGTTCTTCTAGGTCCGCCCGCTTCAGGAAAAGGCACGCAAGGTCGGGCCATTGCTGCCCGGATGGGGCTTAATTATTTGAGCACGGGTGCCCTACTGCGTGAAGCAATTGAAAATCGCTGTGAACTCGGTCTTGCTGCTGAACCGATTCTTGCTCGCGGCGGCTACCTGCCGGATGCGTTGATGGAGCCTATCCTTGGTGATTGGTTAGATAGGCATGATCCAAAGAATGGTTGGGTGTTAGATGGATATCCACGTAGTCTCGGACAGGCACAGTATTTAGATAAATGGTTGAGTGCACGTGGCAAGAAACTCGATCTAGCAGTTGCACTGACTGCGCCTTATGAAGATTTGGTCTCTCGAATTCGTAGTCGTGTTGAATGTCCGGATTGTCGTTGGTCAGGAAAGACGGATGAACTGCGAGATGCAAAATTCTGTCCGACTTGTGGCGGCATCGCCTCGTCTCGTCGTGATGATGACGAAGAAAACTTTAAAAATCGTCATTCGGAATACGTCGCTTACACGCTTCCTGTTATCGACTTTTACCGTGAGGCTGATAATTTATTTTCGGTTTCAGCCAAGGGCACTCGGGCAGCTATCTCTGCAGAGATCCTCTCGCACATCGTACCTATTTCCTAACATTTTCAGAGCTAACATTACCCATCATGCGTATTCGTATCCCTATTAAGTCGCCTAAAGAAATCGATCGCATGCGCGAATCAGGAAAAATTGCGTCGCAAATTTTGCAGCAATTAGTTGCAGAGGTGAAGCCTGGCGTGACAACCAAAGAGATCGATCAACTTGCTGCTGATCTCATGGTTCAGAATGATTGCCGTAGTGCCTTTCTAGGTTATCGCGGATTCGTCGGGCAGATTTGTATTTCGATCAATGAAGAAGTGGTTCACGGAATCGGTGGACCACGGCGTATTCAGCCGGGTGATATTGTCAAAATCGATGTAGGGATTACCAAAAGTGGGTTCATCGGAGACAATGCAACCACAGTGGCTTGTGGAGAGATTCCTCTTGAAACCAAACGTCTGCTCGCGGTTACCGAGCAATCACTCTATGAAGCAATTTCGCGCGCGCGTGCGGGCCGGAAATTAGCCGATCTCTGCGGATCGGTTGCTGAATATGCTGAGCCATTTGGATTCACGATCGTGCGTGAATTCGTGGGTCATGGAGTGGGGCGTAAACTCCATGAGGAGCCCCAAGTTCCAAACTTCCGCCCACGTGGTCATTCTCCAACATTAATGCCGGGTATGACCTTAGCGATCGAGCCCATGATCAATGCTGGGACGGCACAGGTTAGTATCCTTGAAGATGGTTGGACGGTCATTACTGCAGATCGCAAGCCTTCCGCTCACTTTGAACACACAGTGCTAATCACTCACGGTGATCCGGAGATTTTGACAGACCGTCCACGTATTGCTCTTCCCGAGCAACTGGGTATTCCAGCGCTTGAGATAAAATAAGGCTCACGCGTGTTTCGCGTGCCACTCTTTGTAAATTTTTGGAGAAATCTCTGAAGGTTTGATTTCAGAGCGACCACCCCAAAACACGTTGGTGTAGCTAACGGGAATGCCGATGGATTCCAAGTGTTTATCGATGGCTGCTTTGTGAGCGAGCACGCGATCTTTTTCGGTGCCGTGCACGACGCCCATGATATTGACGTCACCAAATTGCGCGCCACCTTCACGCCAGTAACAATGGGTCATGCAGAAGTGTCGTCCCACCTCGCTACCACCTTCGATCTCCCTGCCTTTTGGCACAGCCCAATGGAATAGGCCGTTGAAACGGGTGACGCGTTCACCGGTTTCTGCGGAGGGTTTGACGTGTTCGAGGAAAGTGGAGAAACGACCGATAACTTTTTTCTGGTTCAGCGTCTCAGCGATTTCGCAGAACCGATCTAGGGAGACACCTGCTTGTTGCGCACGCTTTTCCCACGGGTTTTCATGGATCTCATCGGCACCGAGTTCTTCTTTGAGAACCAGAAGGACATTCCATTCTTCTTCGGAAAGATCAGCAGGAACGGTCGTCATCATCACGGCTGGTTCATCAGATTTTTCTCCGAGTTCCATGGTTTTGCGGCGGACATGGCCGACGCCGAGTGCAAACACACCATTGGCTGGCATGAGTAAATATTCAGTTGCCCCGGTGAGGCTGAGAAGCTTGGTCGCGTGGAAATCAAGTGACTCTCCGACAGGAACTTTGAGCGTGGTCCAGAGGCGATAGCCGGAGCCTGAAACTTCGGTATCGGTGGAGCGAATGACGACGTGGCCTGAGAAAGGGTCTTCTTTGGACATGAAATCGAAGGCAGCGTTGAGTTTTTCTTCGGGCACTTTCCAAGCGACAAGAGCACCGTGCGCAAGTTTGGTCGCGAGCATAGTCTGACGGACACGGCGAATAATACCTGCCTCTAACATGGCACAAATACGCTCGATCACGGTTTCAAGAGGGACTCCCGATTTTTCTGCGATCATGTGAAAGGGATGGCGCTGAAAGCCAGCGATGAGGTCTTCGGAAACAGCGAGGATTTTCGCGTTAATGGGATCTGAGACGGCAGTAGGAATTTCGGAAGTCATTGGCGGGATAGTAGGCGTAGATTTATAGAACGTCCAAGCCAGATTGTTTTTTGCGGAGAAAATGGCAGGAATTGGGGAGAGGGGATTTAAAGAATTTCAACGCAAAGCCGCAAAGAGCGCAGACGTAACGCAAAGGAAGAACTAAAAAATTCTGGAAATGATTGCTGAGAATTGGCTTTGCGAGCCTTTGCGTTCTTTGCGACTTCACGTTGAAATCTTCACTACAGAAGCGTTTCCAGATAATTCAAAGCCTCCTCACGGGTGGCTAGCCGGTTTTCGAGTTGCTCGGTTTGGATTTCCTCGAGGATAGATTTGAAACGCGGGCCTGGCTGGAGACCTTTTTCGATTAGATCAGTGCCAGTGATAAGGGGGGCGGGAATGAGGGGTTCGCTTGCGAATTCCTCAGATTTCTCAGTAAGGAACTCGTAGTTATCGGTGAATCCGTTTGATGACGCACAATCGACTCGGTGCAGTTCCATTTCGAGTTCAAAGGTCGGCTCCGACATAAAGCGTTTCAGTTTTGCTTTGCGCATCTGCTTCACATTCATGAACTGCATGTGCCGCGAGACCATGTGAACCACATCGCGGATCACCGCATTGGGATATTTGAGACGAGTCAGAATCGCCTCTGCCATTTCTGCTCCTCGGGTGTCGTGTCCGTTGAAACGTATGCGTCCATCTGGATCTGTGGTTTGGGTAGGAGGCTTGGCGATGTCGTGAAGTAGTGTTGCGAGGCAGAGTGTGAGCGGTGCATCAACCTCAAGCATTTCTAACATGATGCAGGTATGAATATAGACATCGCCTTCCGGATGCCATTGCGGCGGTTGCTCGCAGCCGATGAGCGGAATAACTTCCGGGATGAAGTGGGAGATCAATCCGGAATCTAACAGTAACTCTAACCCTTGGCGGCGATTGGGTGAAATAATAATTTTCGAAAACTCATCCCGTATCCGTTCCGGTGAAATTTTATCTAACAGATGAGCGTTGTCTTTGATAGCCGCGAGTGTGATAGGTTCGATAGGGAACCCGAGAGTGGTAGAAAAGCGCACCGCGCGTAGCAGGCGTAGAGCGTCTTCTTGAAAGCGGTGTGTGGGCGTGCCGATCGCACGGACAACGCGGGCGGTGAGATCCGGAAGTCCCCCAACGTGATCGATCACTTCTCCCGTGAACGGATTTTCAAATAATCCATTGATCGTGAAATCCCGCCGCTGCGCATCTTCATCAGGAGTGGAAAAAGTCACAGAGTCCGGACGTCGTCCATCGCCATAGGAGCCGTCCGTGCGGAAGGTGGCGATCTCCACGTGATGGCCTTCGTGTTTCACAATCACCACCCCAAAGTGAGCTCCGACCTCGTTCGAGCCCGGAAACAAAGCCAAGACCTCATGTGGTGTGGCGG
>CAWUUP010000202.1:0-12378 GCA_963925255.1 uncultured Luteolibacter sp. | reverse complement strand
TATCTTTTAAGTCACCAGCTCCGCCTAATACTGTCAAAGGTATTTTTAACCTACTCTTCACTTTTTCAATCAAATCTGTGTCATATCCTTTCATCACCCCGTCGTTATCAACCTGGAGTAGTCTTACGGGTATCCAAAATCCGTACACGTGTGTGCTTCACTTCATCGACATATCGCGCAGTCAAAGTTGCAACCCCTGACAAGCGTTGCAGAAAATTCAAGGCCGTGCGCTCAGCTGTGACAATAGAACGTGCTTTTCCCTCCACGCACATCAGCAAAGCTCCCTCGCCAACCCGACTTCCATCCTCCACCAAAACCTGAACCTCTAGAGTTGGATCTACCTCAGAAAATACCTTTTCAGCAATCGATACCCCCGAAACCACGCCCTCATGACGAACCGATAAAAATGCCCGAGCTATTTTGTCCTCAGGAATGAAATAAGCCGAAGTGACATCGCCCTCTCCTATATCCTCCTCTAAAGCCATCATGATTAATTCGTGGGACATAATAGAGTCTTAAGTGGTTTTAATAAGGGTGGAAATTTGAAAGTGAAACTATTCGCCAATCACAGTTACAGCAATACTTCTGTGGTGCGGTTGGCGGCGATGCTCGAAGATAAAAATACCCTGCCACGTCCCTAAAGTCATACGCCCGAGGTGCACGGGAATGACTTCTGAAGATCGCGTGAGAACCATGCGGATATGGCTCGGCATATCATCGGGACCTTCGAGGGTGTGAACAAAATCCGGATCATCCTCACTTACCAAGCGATCAAACCATCTTTCCAAATCACGACGCGCGCTGGGATCGGCATTCTCCATGAGAATCAAACTTGCACTGGTATGTCGCAACAATACGGTAACCTGACCCGAAACGATTCCTGAATCACTTACAATCTGCTCAATTTCATCGGAAATCTCATATGTCCCCTTACCTCGAGTCAGGACACTAAATTCGGCAGTATGAACTTTCATCAGCTATTTAGGCGCAAATTTTGTTAACGTTTCTGCAGTCGCAACATTTAAGAAGCGGACCCGCTTAATCGATGTTCTCCCAACACTAAAAAAACGATCCTTCGTATTAGCTTTCATGACCTGAACTCGCTGATTTGCCTCGGCAGTGAATTTCTCGGCGGCAGTTTCATTTTGAAATTCTATTTCCCAAATCAAACTCGATGAAGTCTCTCCGTCAGCAAACAACAAATATCCATCTCGCGACCAATCACGAGCCAACTCTTCAGCCATACCAACATCACCTAACTCTTCTAACCACAATCTCAATCCCAAATAACCCGCACTCTCTGTAAGAAAAATTTCGTGATCCATCTTTGGGAAATCCATTTTTCCACCACGGACCTCCTCTTTAGGATAAGTCAGATTATAAGTCGTTTGCGGAGGATTTCTCATCACTTCTGAAAAGACCTTCTCGCCCTTCACATATTGCGTATCAGCCAACGCTCTACCTGAAGTTACTTGATAGATACTCAAACCTTGAATGAAGAGAGATAACGATAACATCAATCGCTCAGCTGAACTGTTTTCGTTCATAGGCATGAAACCTATACTGCGTGCACTGTCCGCAAAAAACCTCGATTCTGCACCGGTCGCCGCGCCAGCATGCAAAGCCTCGCGAGCTCTCGCTGCATCATCCCCAGGGTAACTCACAGACTCAGGAAAATGCTGATTCAACAAAATGCGCACCAGCAAGCCAATCATCGCTGCCTGATCAGGAATATTTTTAAAATCGAACCGATCAGTCACCCAACCCTCACCCACTTGTTCGTCAAACCATGAAAGCGCACCAACCGATTTTACTGAGACTAACTGATCGAGCAACTTATCATCCACAGCCAACCAGCCGATGCGTTGATACGCCTCTTGTCTGTCTTCGATCCCATGAGGACCTTGGCGACTTTCTAATGCTGCTTCAATTCGATACCCAAGCTCCTCGCTAGCCAATCGATGAATCACTGGATTTGATATGAAATTTAATCCGTAATCTTTTTCGATCTTAGAAATCAATTCTTGAGGAACAGAAACCTCACCTCCTCCTTGGGTGAGCGAGCGTAGCGAATCATTTTCATGCTTTAGCAATTCGATCTCTTCCTGAGCAATGCGGAGTAGATTCTCCAAACCCTCAAATGATGACGAATCCGCATTTGGTGATTTATCGCCACGAAACATCCACCCACTTGCGCCAATTGCAGCGCCAATCAACAAAGTGAGTAACTGTTTATCGGATATCATTACACAGAAAATTATCGCCCATGAGGAGCTCCAAAAGGATCCGATTCAAGCGCTGAAGGAGCTCCAAAAAACTTCTCAGCATATTGACCAGGGATCAATGTAATCGCGATGGGAGCACTGCGATTTCCCAACGCATCATAAGAATAGATAAATCGACGTACTGGCATTTCATCACCCGTTTTCGGATCAATTCGTTTAACACGAGAATCAAACATTCGCTCTTCGGCCAGTCTGCCATTGTTCTTATTATAGCCGTAAGCAAATTTATATAATTCATTACCATTACCATCGAAAATTTTGCACCCTGTAGGGTTTGCATTCTTATCCATCCGGTAAATCGTCACCATGTTAACGGTGCCTTTAGCACTAAATGTCCGCTTTGTAAGAGTTCGGTTATCTGGACTGCGAACGAAAATCGTACGTGAACCATCATCGTGCCGCATAACTCGAACGTTGGGACCATCTACCGAATCGAATCCAGCTTCCTCCGCATTTACTGAAAGCACCCCGAGGGCACATATCATCAAAAGACGCATCAATTTCATATATCTAGTAGAACCTAATAACCTTGTCACAGCAAGAATCGTTTCACTGCCTCACGCTTGAGGCGTAATTCCCGCCATTCATTGACTAAACGGCTGGCTTCAATAATTCCACAACCGGCTGGCAAGGCTATTTCATTATTCTGCCACCACAAACCTCTGATCGCAACCACGGCCTCAAAAGCACCGTGATCCCAGACTCCGAACGGCGCCCCAAATTCAACCGGACAACCCAGGCGCTTTCGCCAGTCATTCAGCATAGCCATCGTATGATGTGTGCGCGGTAACGGACCTAGAGCAGGAGTTGGATGCAATCTACGTAGTAACCGATGAGGTTCTTGTTGGGATTCTAATTTTACGGAGATTCCAGTGAGGAAATGTATGATTGACCCAAGACGCATCACTTCACGATCCTTGCGATTCAATTGTCCGAGATCGAGCAGCTTAGCAACTAATGTCTGCGCCACGTATTCGTGCTCACGAATCTCTTTTTCATCCACCCCAAAGACAGCTTCATCCTCCTGCCTCGCTGTTCCAGCAAGCGCCATAGTCTCCAAGTGCAGACCGCGCATTGAAAGCAATAGCTCTGGAGTTGCACCCGCGAAGCCAGAATCAGATTCTACCCACCCATACGCATGAAGTGGAGGACGTTGCGACGCTATCGCTGCAATGATTTTTTGAGTTGGTGAATTAATCCCCCTAACCTTCCCGCGTTCAGTAACCACTGGAACGGTTTTCTCAATGATCCCCTGTCCGATGCAGCTCATGATTTCTTGAAATACCATTGAGAACGAGTCAGGATCCATGCTTTCCCAATCGATTTCTAGCTTCTCTGAGTTACCAGAGAACTTTTCTTGAAACTGCTGCGATGTAAGAAACTCAACTTTTTCTGGTATCTGCCATGGCTTTTCTCCCATTTCAAAGAAGCTGCGCTTAAAAAATGCCACGCCAGAATCAGGTGGGGCTTCCGCTTCACTGAAGGGACCATATCCTACCACCACAATGCCGTCTCTTCGGGCAAGCCATGCAATTGTTTCGTTCATCAAATTCATTCAAGCACTACTACCATCCGCAGTGGATTTCAAAACTTTCGGCGGCTCAGGTTTTTGATCCGGTATAATTTTTTTCACAAACTCAATCGGCACCCACCCACGTGTCTGCGTTGCAAAACCAACATAAGCCCAGTTACCACTTTCATAAATCACTTCAGCCAAAGACCCCGGTGGAGCATCAATGACTTCAGGCGAAGTTCGTGATGCATCCGTATGTAAGGCGACTTTATCTCCAACAATCACGGCCTGTTTAGAGAGCGGAGCAAACTGCGCATCATTCGGATAATAATAACAACCCAGCATAGATAAGGTCATGATCAGAGGAGCGATAATCAACCCCACAACCCCACATACCCGCATACGATTTCTTGGACGAGTCGCCAAAAAAAACAATGCGCTGAGTAACAAAATCCAAACACCTATCTGAAATCCACTATACCAGGTATGTAGCGAAAAACGTGCCAATGCGTATTGATAAGCGGGTCGCACCACTGTGATCGAACCATACTTCCGCTCAATAAAACGTAAGTTTTGTCGTGCTTCGGCATGACTAGCGTCACGCGCCAACGCCCGTCTGTAATAAAGCGCCCCATCACCTGGAGAACCCAATCGATATGCCGAGTTTCCAATGTTATAAAGTGTATCTGCTGATAGTTGTGAATAGGCGCCAGCATCTAACCAGAGCTTGGCGGCTTCTTCATACTTAGCTGAATCATATGCCTTAACGGCTGCAGCCATCACATCCTCACCTCGCGCTTGCGGTGTAACAAAAGCAAATAACAGCATACCAAAAGCAGCACGCCTTAAAGCACGTAGCATCTTCTCACGACTCTTCGGGGGCAACTCAGCTTCCTGTTTATCTTTTTGAAAACATAAACGATCTCGCTCTTGAATAATCTCTTCGATTTCACCATCGACCTTATTCATAAGCCACTTTTCCACAAACCCACCAGCAGCTCGGAGGAAATCTAAACCGCTACGTCCTTCTGCGATCATAAGCTTTTGAAAGTCTTTCTTCATCTGCAATTTGGTTTCATCTTTTTCAAGTAAATGCCCATAGCGCATCCAAAGAGATTTTAAGATTAATATAAGTGCGATCAGCGCGAAGATGATTTGCACTACTTTCATAGTGAATTGACTAGCATCTTCTCTCAATAAGCTTCCCGAGTTTAATAACCCCAGAATATCCGTCATACGCTCAACTGGCAGGGGCAATACTTGAGGCGGTCCAGATCCCTGAAAGCCACTTTTTAACGCAACAGGAGTCATCTTAATCGGAATAGCTTCACTTATTACCGTTTTGTATATCTCCTCATCTGGATCAAAGTAAACTAGGCGAAACGGAGGTATCGATGTCTTCAATTCCAGTGGTCGAATCAACTGTCTGAAAATAATTGTTCCATTCAGTTCACGACGTTCCTCACCACGTTGGCTGGCCGCCGCATCATAGACTTTCCAGCCAGTCGCATCGATGAGTTTAGGCGAACGGAGAGTGTCAAGATTTCCACTTCCTGAAACGATGACATCTAAAGCCAACGGTTCACCTTCAAGAACGTTTGTTTGCTTAATGGCAGTGCCCATAGTGAGTATCCCAACAGCTTGATCAAACCCCTCCGGGGCGCCGTCAGGAAGCGGCTCAGCGTTGAAATCAAATTTAGGCACAGTCAGACTAGCTTCGAGCTGCAGCCGTTGGGTGAAACGATCGAAGATCATTTTGTAATAGGTGATGCGAACACTCGCAGGACCTATATTAACCAATCCGGCGTTTAATGGACTCAACGTCGAGTGATAAGAGATGGCTACATAGGATTGCCCTAGAAGATTCACCTCACCCCGCGCCCCACTGGCTTCATAACGCCATACCGCAAGTCCCTCACGTTCAAACTCCGGAACCCCCCAATCCACAATCGAATCCGCAATTTTACTTGGAACGTAGATTTTAATTTCTGTCCGAACCGTTTGGTTTTGATAAATCTTTTGATTGGGAACTTTGATAATACTTGCATAACGCACCTTCTCGGCAGCTGCTTCTGGTTTGGATGTTACTTCATTCCAATCAAGATCATCTGGATTGAAAATTTCGATAGGAATGGGAGTGGTCTTATGAATCAAACCTCCGACCATTACCTCGGCCCCAGGAATGGTATGTTTACCCACCGCATAACTGGAAACCACATACTGATAACGATACTCAATTCGTCGACCCGGCATCATATCGGAAGGACCGTAACCGATAGTCTCGATTTTCACGTCTTCCATCTTAGGAAATACCGGCATGTTGTCTGGCTCGACACCTTCAAACCTTATCTCTAACAAAACTTTTTCACCTCTCGCTAAAAACGACGAGTAAATTTTCGCTTCAACCGTCGCAGCCGCAACTGGTGTTAACGATAGCAGCAGCAAGACAAATGTTTTTTTAATCCATGCAATCATAATTACCAATCTTTCTCAGGGGCTCTAAATTCTCTTCTCCCAGGAGATAGAGGTCCTTTTTCAATATCAGAATTTTCCTTTAGTTTTCTGCGTGCTGTATCTTCAGGCGTCTCGTTTGGATCTGCATTTTCATCATCCGTATCTTCGCCGTCTTTGGGGTCATTGGGTTTCTCGCGATCTTTATCGCCCTTATCCTTATCGCTTTTGTCTTTATCATCAGGATTTTCGGAATCAGGCGAATCACCCTTCTCTCCATTTTTACCCTTTTCTGGGTCACCGCCATCATCTCCTTCTTTAGGCTTATCCTTGGGATCTCCCTCACCCTCGCCCTCACCCTCTTGCTGCTGCTGCATCATCTGCTGGATTTCATTTTTCTCCTCATCAAGCAATTCCGCCAAACGTTTCAAATATACCATGGTCACTTCTTCGTTCCTGCCTGGCTTATTGTCTTTAGGATTTTTAATCAGAGCTGAACGATAATGCCGTATCGCATCTGACCAGTTAACCATGAGCGCCTCCATGCGGACGTATCCATTGGTTTCTCCCTTATCCGGAACTTTCTCTTGTTGCATTTTTTTCAACTGGTCACGCACCAAAACATCAAATTTCTCCATGTCTGGAATCGCTTTCCCAGCAGGATAAAGACTTCCGGAAATTCCTATCCAGCTGAGCTGAAACAAAGTGTTACCCAAGCCTTCGTGAGCTTCTGCTAATATTCTATCATCATTCGATAGCAATGCCTCGCTGTAAGCCGAACGAGCACCACGTAAATCCTTCGCTTCATATGCAGAAAGTCCCTCCGCTAAATGAAGTTCAGCTGCGGCGTTTCCTGTCTTTTCTTTAGCTAAAAAACGATAAGAGTCGCGTGCCTCGCTGTAGCGGCCATCAAAAAACGCCGACTTCGCATCGCGTAGTTCGTTCGCCTGAAGATCACCGCAAACCAGAAACATCAAACCTCCAAGAGCGGTGGCCACAGAAACCCTAGTCCATCGAGTCCCAGCAACAATGGCAGCCATAAGGAATAAGACACCTGGAAACACAGCCCATTGAAAAAACTCAAGCACAACTCTGCTTTCGCCAGCTTCCATCTCAAATTCATCCATTCCTTGAACTGCTAATTCGATCATCGCAGGAATATCTCCACCCGTCCTAGCAACGACATATTGTCCTCCTGTTGCATTTGCTAATTTCCGCAATACATCTGCCTGCAATTGGCTGAGCACCTTGTTTCCTGATTCATCTAGTAAAAAACCATCTGAATAATCTTTATGCGGAACAAAACCTCCGTCCTCCGTTCCAACCCCAATCACAAAAATTTTTACCCCTGCGCCCTCTGCTTCCGTTACAATAGCATTCAAATCACCATCATGTTCCTCTCCATCGCTGATCAAAATCAGAAGATTATTTTTCTGCCCCGTTTCCTTGAGTGTTTGGATTGATAGCTTAATCGCGGATGCAATATCTGAACCACCCCTCGATACCCAGTCCTCATCAATTTGCTCTACCGTCTCCTTTAAAGCTCCAAGATCAATCGTTAGCGGTGCATACAAATAAGGTGTTCCAGCAAACCCCACTAAACCCACACGATCATTCTTTAAAGCCGCTAGAATTTCATAGATCAAGATCTTACCTTGCCCTAATCGATCAGGATTCACATCGGTAACGCGCATGCTGCGTGAGAGATCTAAGGCGATCATCACATTCCGGCCTTTGGATTTTTCGGTCTTCACTCCTGCATCGCCTTGCGGCCTCGCAAGCGCAAATGCAAAAGCAGCCATGGCAACTAATGTAAAAGCGAGTGTTAACCAACGTGGCAAAGGATGATTATTTCGAATCAATCTTCCTCTCAATCGCTCCGCGGTCAGTTGTTCCCATGGTTTATCTTTGAATCGCCATAGCAAAACAGCACCGACAGCAAAGATCGGCAATGCGATCCAAACTAAAAGCCATAATGGATTTGCTAAATTCATATTCAAACGACAGTCCTATACACTGATATATAAACCACAACACCTGCTGCTGCTAGCAGTGATAGCCAAATAAACCACATATATAACTCACGATCCTCCGTTACCGTTAAACTTCTTGACTCAGTTTTTTCTAAATTATCGATGGTTCGGAAATTTTTCTCCAAATCTTCAAAATTCTGGGCCCAGAAATGCTCACCACCTGTATCGCTGGCGATCTTTTTAAGGGTAGGTAAATCGAATTCCTGACGAGGGAAAGCTTGGATGCTTCCGGAGACCCGTCCCTCTATTGTTCCGATTGCCACCGTGTATGTTTTAATCCCCAGTGTTTTGATATGCTTAGCCGCATCTAATGGAGAAATTTTTCCTGAGTTACTCGCTCCATCCGTAATCAACACAATGATCTTACTTTTCGATTCACGATTATCCAAGCGAGTTGCTGCTGTTGCCAGCGCGGAACCAATCGCCGTGCCTTGTTCATTCACCGTGCCGATACCGTGTCGATTCAGCTTAAGTTGATCCAATCCAGTCCTCAGCCAATCATGATCTAGAGTAATAGGACTAACCGAAACGGGTCGTCCCGCAAACGCCACCAAACCTATCCTATCATCTGGCCGCCTGGAAATAAAAGCGTCCACCACCTTCTTCGCGGCATCTATCCGTTTCATTGGTCTGCCATCAAAACTGAAATCATCGATATCCATCGATAGCGAGACATCAAAGGCAATAAGGATATCAATCCCACTCGCAATCCGACTTTGATATTCATTACGCCATACAGGTCTAGCGAGTCCAAAGATAGCAAACAGAAGCGAGATGAACACCAGAGGAAATCCAATATTCCAAGCCATGTGATTTACCTTCTTTCCAAGACTGTAAAGCACTCCTAAATTCGGAAAAATCACCGCGTCTGTTGCACCGCGTCCTTTGCGTAAAATCAGCAAAAGCATGCTAGGAATCAGCAACAATAACCATTGCGGCTGAAGAAAACGAAAATGTGCAAGGAGTGAATCCATTATGAATTATACATCCTTTCTAAAAGATTCATGGCTTTCTGCTTGAGAGTAGTCAGGCCAATAAATTGCTCTTCGAATGGACCATATTTCATAGCCGCTAATTCTGAGAAATAATTAGTAATCTTAAACTTAAGCTCTTCATCCAAATCATGTATCGCGTCGTGTCGTCCGATGAACTCCTCATGGGTCTCATACAACGCAGGCTCATTCATGCTTTTTGCGAGGTATTTTCTTATCACCAGAGAAACCAAGATCACATTATCTTTCCCAAGAGAGTCATCTATTTTTTCAAGCTCAGTTAACGCCTCTTGGTAAGCTTCACGCTTGGCTTTGGTTGGATCAAAAGCTTTCGTTTTTCTAAAAATAAAATAAGCCAGCAGTATGAAAAAAATCAAAGCGAAACCAGCTATTGCAATCCACCACCATTCCAATTCCCAGTTCGGAACCAGATCCATAGCATCCCAGCTTTCCGCTAGTTCTAAATTGGTTTTGCTTTCGGCCATGTGTCCTATTTACGTCTTTTTCCTCTTCGTTTTAAAAGCTGATGCAACGCAGGCAGTGTATCACTGTCGGTCGATAAATTAGCTGTGTCGATTCCGTGTTTCTTGAATACCGATGCCAGGCCCTCGGCTTGTCTTTTCATGAGTTGTTTATAAGCGAACGCTAGATTCCGATTATTAGTATTCACCATCGTCTCAATCCCACTTTCAGGATCCACCAAAACCACTTTACCTACTCTCGGTAAATTCTCCTCAACGGGATCAACCACTCGTAACGCCACAGTTTCATGTTTACTCGCCAATTTTCCAAGTGGCTTATCAAGCACTTCGGCATGAAAATCAGAAATCATAAATACTAGAGATTTTCGTTTCAGTGATTTAACCAAAACATTACAGGCCTCTTCAATCGATGTCCCCAGCTTTTGCGGCTTCGCCATAAGCACCTCACGGATCATTCGTAACAAATGTCGGGTTCCTTTAGCTGGAGGAATGAACATCAACGGCTCGCCAGCAAAAATCAACAATCCAACTTTATCCCCGTTTTGCAGCGCACTGAAACCCAACACAGCCGCAATCTCCGCAGACAGCTCACGTTTACTCAAATGATGACTACCGAAATCAGCTGATCCAGATACGTCTACCGCCATAATGACGCATAACTCGCGCTCCTCACGGAATTTTCTAACAAAAGGTTCATTCATTCGTGCTGTCACATTCCAATCAATGAAACGCACTTCATCACCGTGCTGATATTCACGAAAATCGTCAAAATCTAAACCCTGGCCTCTAAACGAAGAAAGATATTCACCTGAGAACGATTCGCGCACCAGACGACGCGCTTTCAACTCGAGCTTACTTACCCGAGTCATCATTTCTTCAATGTGTTGTTCTTCGGTCATCGCAGAAAGCATTGACTAAGGCACGACGACTTTTGAAAGAATACGCATGATGATTGCATCGGTGGTAACTCCCTCCGCTTCCGCCTCATAGGTAAGCAAAATCCGGTGACGCAACACATCCACGGCCATGTCTTTCACGTCCTGCGGAGTAACAAACGCACGGCCATTCATGAAAGCACGCGCACGTGCCGCCAATGCTAAGTTGATGGTGCCACGCGGCGACGCACCTGCACGTATCCAGTTCTTAAGAGGTGCATCGACACGGATCGGATTACGCGTGGCATCGATCAATTCGACAATATATTTACGGATCGAGTCATCTATATAAATCAAGTTTACCAAATCGCGCGAGGCACTGACTTGTTCTGGTGTCGCGACGTTATGAGTCTCATAAACAGGAGCCGATGTCGCCATACGGTTAAGAATTTCCAACTCTTCATCCTTACTCGGATAATTCACATTCACTTTTAGTAAAAAACGATCTAATTGAGCCTCAGGCAATTGATAGGTTCCTTCTTGGTCGATCGGGTTTTGCGTAGCCAATACGAGAAACGGCTTAGGAAGAGGATAAGATCTATCCCCCAAAGTCACTTGTTTTTCCTGCATCGCCTCAAGCAATGCCGATTGCACCTTGGCGGGAGCACGGTTGATTTCATCCGCCAAAATGAGATTATTAAAAATCGGCCCGAGCTTGGGTTCGAATCTCATCTCTTGAGGATGGTAGATCATCGTGCCGACCAAATCTGCAGGCAGTAAATCTGGAGTGAACTGGAACCTTGCAAACGAAGCCGAAAGTGAACCCGAGAGGGCCTTCACCGCAAGCGTCTTTGCCAATCCTGGGACACCCTCCAGAAGGATATGTCCATTACATAAAAGACCGACAAGCAATCGATCAACCAATTCGTCTTGACCGACAAGGACCTTGCCCATCTCACACTTAACCGCATTGATCCATCCGCTAGTATCGGAAATTTGCTCTTGAAGTTGTTCTGTAGTCATAGCTAACAGCCTTTAGCTTGCCATTCCAATCGCACAGTGCAACCGACAATCCCGCGGAATTAGCATTTTTGAGCAATAATCGTCCATCGCTGAGCTCAGCGGCTTATCCCTCTTGCCTTCATCACGGTCTTTTCACCGCAATAGGGGCAGACAAAATGATTCGAGAGTAGAATAGTTTGAGCTACTTTCAACCGATGACTTCCAAATATTCTTTTACAGCCTCGATGCTTAGAGCACCTCCGATTCCGCAATGGAGACGCCATGCACAATGGGCAACGTAAACTAGAAGTCGTTATCATGTTTATAAACATCAACAACAGGATACATCCAAAAGCCCCCCCGCTGATAGCTATCAATCCAACATCACGGATCACAATTCCATAACCCAAAATTCCAAACGCAGGTAGTAAAGCGAAGACGGAAAAACCCACTAAAAATGAGGCGACACGAAAACGGAAAATGAGAGATTTAGATGAAAGGCAACGCACCAGCGGAACGAAATATGCAAATAATATTGGAAATCAAGAATAAAATACTAAACTGATCGTATTTCACCTATTTCTTAAACCGCTTATCCAAAATCTCCCTACGGAAGCCAAATATCTTATCCAATTTAGGCTTCACAAATAAGCCATGTCCAATTTCGCCAAACGGCCAGCATGGCAAAGCATAATGCACTAAATCCTTCATCAGCACGCCACCTTCGACCTCTTCAAAATGATGT
>CAWUUP010000201.1:0-5955 GCA_963925255.1 uncultured Luteolibacter sp. | reverse complement strand
ATTTTAAAAGGTCGCGCGGGGAGTCCTTATGCAATCCGTGATTACTTTGATGTTTGTCCTGACTATGCAGTGCAGCCAGAGCGGAGACTGGAAGAATTTCGTGAGTTGATCGATCGATGTCATCAGATGGGCTTACGCGTGATCATGGATTTTATTCCTAACCATGTCGCTCGGAGTTATCAATCGGATGTTAGGCCGGAGCTTTCGTTTGGTGAGGGAGATAAACGCGGTGTCTTTTTTGATCGCAATAATCATTTTTTCTATCTCGATGAAACCTGTCCAGGAGGTGGGCCTCCGTTGAAACTTCCAACTGCTGGTACGACTGGTTGCAGTGGGGATTTTGAGCAGGAGAAAGAGCTTGGGCGTGTCACAGGAAACAACGCTGTAACATGGGCACCATCGGTTCACGATTGGTATGAGACAGTGAAGCTGAATTACGGTCATGATTTCACCAAAGGACGTGATACCTCGCATTTACCTAAGCCGAATGCAGCGGTGAACAAAGTGCCGCGGACTTGGCGGACAATGGATGAGATTATTGCCTACTGGCAGGGAATGGGAGTCGATGGATTTCGGGCGGATATGGCTCACATGATCCCAATGGAGTTCTGGGCTTGGGTTGTTAGAAGAGCACGTAAGCGAAATCCACAGGTTTATTTTGTTGCGGAAGCATATGATTCTGATGCTGCAAAAATCACGGATCAAGATGTGATCGAGGCACTTCTTTATGCCGGTTTCGACGGAGCGTATGAGCATCCGACTTATAAAATCCTACAAGGCATCTACGAATCTGGAAATTGGGCGAACGACCTTGATGGAGAACTTTTTTCGGGTCGGAGATTTCATCAATGCATTCGCTATCTCGAAAATCATGATGAGGTAAGAATTTCGAATCCTCAGTATTGGGGCGGGCAGGGGATGAGGGTTGGAAAGTCGGCGGCGGCGGTAATGTTTGGAATGAGTCGCGCGGCGATCATGTTTTACAATGGTCAGGAAATCGGTGAGCCAGCCATCGGGGCAACGGGATTTAGTGGGGATGATGGTCGGACTTCGATTTTTGATTACACCGCGATGCCTGAATTCCAGAAATGGGTAAACGACGGAAAGTTCGATGGAGGTGAGTTATCGACCGAGCAGAAGCAACTGCGCCATTGGTATTCTGGTTTGTTGCACGTTTTGCGCGAGCCGGCGTTTGAACGAGGTGAGTTGTTTGGGTTGAATTACGCGAATCACGAAAATGATGGCTTTGGTCGATGTGAGGGAGAATCGGTATCGGGACACTGGATCTACGCGTTTCTTCGTCATGACAAGCAGAGTGGGCAGGTTTTTTTGTGCGTGGCGAATTTCCACCCAGATAGGGATTTAGCGGTGAAAGTTCGGTTCACCGAAGAAGCTCTGGTGTTTATCGGTAAGTCTTCAACTAATGCGTTTTCGTGGCTTGGACGGCTGGGTAGTTCAGTTGAAATCATAGTTTCCGGCGAAACAATGCTCGCGGAAGGCTTAGATCTAGGGAAATTGCAATCCTGTGGGGCTTGCTATTACGTATTGAAATAATCGGTCGTTAGGGTTGAACTATCGGCCATGGATTTTGAAGCGAAAGCACGATCAGTCATTGAAATGGAAGCGGACAGTCTGCGTGAGATGGCTTCACGGATCGGTCCGGAGTTCGGTGAGGCGGTGCGTTTGATTAAGGACTCGCTTGAAAACCGCGGCAAAGTGGTGATCGTGGGTGTCGGTAAATCTGGGAATGTCGGCCACAAAATTGCGGCGACCCTTAACTCTACGGGCGCGACTGCGGTGGTGCTGAATTCGCAAAACGCGTTACATGGTGATCTTGGTTTGCTCTCTGATGGCGACGTGGTTCTCGCACTTTCCTATTCCGGTGAAACGGAAGAACTGCTCGGTCTTCTGCCGTTTTTAAGAAGCTTTGATATCAAAGTCATCGCTCTCAGTGGCAAGCAAGATTCCTCACTTTCAAGGGCGGCTGATGTTGCGCTAGATACATGGGTTGCGCGTGAAGCTTGCCCAATGAATCTCGCTCCAACTTCATCATCAACCGCAATGCTCGTGATGGGTGATGCTTTAGCTATGGTGTTGTTAGAAGCACGTGGATTTTCAGAAAATGATTTCGCTCGCTATCATCCTGGGGGATCGTTGGGACGCGCGCTGCTTTTGAAAGTCGGAGATGTGATGCGTCGTGAGGAAAAAATTCCTATGGTTGGGATTACGGCTAGCGTGATCGAAGCTGTGGCGGAGATGAATCGGAGTCGTGCAGGTGCGTGTTTGATTTTGGCTGCCGATGGTAAACTAGCAGGCATTTTCACCCATGGAGATTTTGCTCGAGGCTATGAGAAGAACGCATCGCTAGGTGAATTACCAGTTGTGGATCTAATGACGCGGAATCCAATTTCCCTGACTGAGGATTCACTTGCTGTCGAGGCGGTAAAACAAGTTGGCCAAAAACGTATCGACGATATTGTCGTGGTGAATGCAGAAGGAAAACCGATTGGCTTGATCGACGCGCAGGATCTGGCGCGGCTGAAATTAGTTTAACGATACGAGTATGGAACAACTCGATGTCGTGATTGTCGGTGGCGGGCCTGCTGGTTTACGCGCGGCCGAGGTTGTTGCTTTAGCTGGTCGGTCTGTGACGGTATTCGATGGTAAGCCATCCGTGGGTCGGAAGTTTTTGGTAGCTGGTAAAGGTGGGTTGAATCTCACACACGGGGAAGATTTTGAGACTTTTGTTTCGCGTTACGCTGGTGGGAAAATTTGGGAAGGTTTGTTGGCGGATTTTAAACCGCAGGAATTGCGCGAATGGTCGTGCAGTCTCGGGCAGGAAACATTTCAAGCTACGAGTGGACGAGTGTATCCGAAATCCCTGAAAGGCGCTCCCGTGTTGCGGGCATGGTTGGCAAAGTTGAAAGGATTAGGAGTGGAGATACGACCGCGGCATCTTTGGTGTGAATTGCGTGAGGAAAATGTATTGGTTTTTGAAAATGGCCATGAAGTGGTGGCTAAGGCGATTGTCTTTGCGCTCGGTGGTGGATCGTGGCCAAAGACTGGATCCGATGGAGGATGGTTGGCGAGGTTTCAGGAGTTGGGTGTGAAATGTGAACCCTTAGTTGCATCGAATTGTGGTTGGGAAGTTGATTGGCCACAGAGCTTGTTGGAAAAGGCCGAAGGACTACCGATGAAAAACATCGTCGTTAAGGCTGGGGACAAACAACTGGCAGGGGAGTTATTGGTCACGCGCTACGGTCTGGAAGGAGGAACGGTTTACGCGTTGGGTCGTGAGCTGCGAGGAATGGATGATCCAGTTTTAGAAATCGATTTTAAACCGACCTTTTCAAAACAAGAATTGTTAGAAAAACTGGGTGATACTAGTGGAAATCTTCTCGATCTCGCGACACGACGTTGGAAGTTGAGTGAAGCGGCGCGTGAGGTGATAGGGTTGCAATCGGTGACAAGCGCAGCGGAACTCGTTGAGCGCACCAAAGCTTGTCAGGTTTCTCTCAAAGGTCCTCGTCCCATCGCTGAGGCAATTTCATCAGCCGGTGGAGTATGTTGGAGTGAGTTGAATGATCAGCTCATGCTCAAGAAGATTCCGGGTGTCTTTCTCTGTGGAGAAATGATCGACTGGGATGCACCGACCGGCGGCTATTTGCTGCAAGGATCGTTCGTGACAGGAACGCGTGCAGGTAAGTCGGCTGCGATGTTCCAGAAGTAATCTTAGACGGGAAAATAGAACCGCAGACGGATGCAGATAATGTATGAGTTATGCTGATCGATTCTCTCATCCACTAGATGAATCATAAACTCATCATAAGTCTCTGAAAATTAACGTTCATCTGTGTCCATTTGCCTCCGGCTATGTCCGCTTCTCTCCCATTGTGGTTCCATTTCTTTTTTTGAAAAAAACGTTTTGGATACATGCTTGTTTTTCACGATGCCCCAGAGGCTTGGCTTTTCTGTGGATCGATCCCATGCGATGGCTTGGCCGAAGATTCCCGCCACGGGTTTGGTGCGGAGATGGCGCAGCACATCCGTTGAATCCATTTCAAGAACATAGACTTCTGCTCCGTCGTGGGCTGTCACATATAAATTCCCATCAGGTCCCCAAGAGCCTCCCGAGCAGCTCATGATTCCCCATGTTGCCACTACTTCTTTCGGAAAAAACCAGTTCTGTTTTTCTGTGAACTTTCCGTTTTCGTAATCATATTTCACCAGTTTGGTTTTTTGGTTATCGGTTTTTCCATAGACCGCATAGCACATCCACCAAGAGCCGTCGTTTCGCTTGTCGATCCATGTTAGTGAACCGTGCTCGGCTGGTAGATGGATCGTGGACTCGTGTTTCAATGAATCGCCATCGATGCTGAATATCTCAACGGTGTTGTCGTTCGGAGCGATGGGAAACCTTGAGTGCGCGCAGTATAGTTTCCCATCAATCATCGTGCCGCTGTTCATGTGTTTGAAGTGCGCTTGCGTGGCGTCTTTGAAATTCGCTTCCCACACGGCGACCTGCGCTCCGGTCTCTTTGCTATGCTTCGTGATCCTGGTATTGCTGATCGCGTAGAAATGCTTGCCGTCTATCGCCACTCCCTGACTGGCTTTCACTGGGAACGTTTTCAATAACACGTTCTCATCAGCCTTCGCAAACTGGCAGAGTAGCTCAGTGCAAAGAAAGAGTGAGAAGGTGAGTGATCGCATAAAACTTATGCCCTTCGGTTACTTGCGTTTACGAGTTTTCTTCGCTTCGAAGTCGACCGCTTTTGGATCAAAGTGTTCCGGTACGTAGCCAGGATGTGCCCATTCGATTTCACCAGCTGCGGCCATCATGTATTGGAAGGCTCCGCCGAAATCTTCAGGTGGGCAGGCGCGTTCACCGGCGATCATTTCTGGGCCTGTCACGGTTTCGCTTTCGATGCGTTTTTCGAACACCACCTCATGAATCCATTCATCTGCGAAGTCGTAACGATACAGCATCCGCATCGGCAGGCGCTTACGGCCAATATAATCGGCGACCGTCAGAAGAAGTTCATCTTGAAACTCACCAAGGGTCTGATCTTGCAAACCAACAGGCCCAATCACATCGACGAGGCGTTTTCCCTTTCCGTGGCGAAATTCGTGAGGATGTTTGTTTTCCCATCCCATCGCAGCTTGAACTGCATCGCTTAACTGCAGAAAGTTAACCGAAGTGTCGATGGAGAATTGTCTCCAGATTTTAGGTTGGATGCCGTAGGTGAAAACTTTGACTACGACTCGTTCAGTTCCGCTTTTTTTGGCCATGGTGGTGAAAGTAATGGGTTGGTGGATAAATTAATATGATGAAACCACGAATAGCGCGAATGGACGCGAATTTTAGAGAAATGAGAAGCTCGAATCACTCAAACTTGAATTCGCACACTGATTATCATTAATCATCATTTTCTGTAAATTATTCGATTTATTCGCGCTATTTGTGGTTAAAATTCCTCATTTTTTAGGACATCAAGCTTCGCGGATTGCTCGAATAGCGGCGGTCATGTCTTTGGCACCGAAGGTGGTTGAGCCTGCGACCATGACGTTGGCTCCGGCTTTGGCGCTGATTGCGGCGGTTTCTGCACTGATGCCACCATCGACTTGGATGTGGTAGCTGAGGTTGTGCTCTTTGCGGTAGGCAGCTGCAGCTTCGACCTTGCTCATCATTTCATTCATGAATGGCTGCCCCCCAAAGCCGGGGACAACGGTCATGACAAGCAGGAGATCGATTTGATCGAGAAACGGAACAACCTCAGAAAAGGGAGTTGCTGGATTGAGAGTGAGGCCAGCGAGGCAACCCGCTTCACGGATGCGCTTGAGGGTATCGGAAACATCGTGATCGGCCTCAACATGCACCGTGATGCAATCCGCTCCGGCGGCGACGAAGCGGGGAAGGTAATGATCGGGGCGCGAAATCATCAGGTGAACATCGAG
>CAWUUP010000200.1:0-4408 GCA_963925255.1 uncultured Luteolibacter sp. | reverse complement strand
AGAATTTTTAACGCAGCTCGTGGCTTTTGGGCCTGAGCGCGTGGTTTACGTTTCTTGTGATCCTGCGACCCAGGTCCGCGATTACAAAATCCTCCGTGAAGCGGGATACACACTCGAAGACGTTCAGCCATTTGATCTTTTTCCTCACACCCGCCATGTCGAAAACGTGATGGTTCTGATTCGTAACAAGAGCTGATCGGTTAGATCGGGTGTTTTTCTCCTCTCTTCCTGTTAAAATCATGCCTGTTTGATTAAGTCAGATTTTAGATGGCATAATCGGGACGAACCCAGTTGGATCTGTCCCGATTATGCCTAACTACAAATACTGCTTCAGCGCACTAGGTGCGCTTACTCGAAATAGCTATCAGTGATCAAAGCTAAATGCGCAAAGGAGTGATCGTGACAGTCTTGTCACAAGTCTTGAGATATCAAGAAATCCTTATAGTATATGAGTTCCATGCGTCCGTCGTGGTGTTCGACGATGGCGGTTAAGCTCTCCACCCAGTCGCCGGAATTGAGGTAATGAATTTTGCCAACTTTTTTATCTTCCGGCGTATGGATGTGGCCACAGATGATGCCATCACATTCCTTGTGAAGTGCCAGTTCTTGTAGGAGAACTTCGTAATTATCGACAAAGCTTACAGCGGATTTGACCTTAGCTTTCACCCTTTTGCTTAAAGAGAAGTATTCTTTTCCTCGCCATGCACGCCAGTAGTTGTAGTAGCGATTTACTTTCAGAAGACTGTCGTAACCCACGGCGCCGAGGGAGGCGATCCACCTATGATTTGTAGAGACGCTATCGAACCCACCGCCATGAACGACGAAGTAGCGGAGATTATTTGCCGCGGTGTGTATATATTCTTTAGTGAAACGAATTTTACCAAAGACGAGGGGAAGGAATCGCTCAAGAATTTCGTCATGATTGCCGCGAAGGTAGATCACTTCGGTATGATCCCTCTCGGTCATTTTGAGGATTCTACGAATAACGCGGCTATGGCGTGAAAGCCATGCTGAGCCGCGTTTTAACGCCCAACCATCGATAATATCCCCATTGAGAATGAGTTTTTCGCAGGTGATCATTTTAAGGAAATCGCCGACTTCTGTTGCTTTACTGTCGGGAGTTCCGAGGTGAATGTCGGAGAGGAATACAGTGCGGTAAGAAACTTTTTCGCGTTTCTTGGAGCGAGCTACAACAGCGGCTGAAATGGCTGGCGGCACCGCGTGGTTAGAAATTTCACGCAAGTGTCCCTCGAATTGTTGTATAACTCCAATCCATCCTTGAGTGAGTGCGATTTCACGGGCGGCGATGCGTAGGGGGTGGCTCTGTCCGATTTCGAGAGCTGCTATGGCTTGTTCTTTAAACCCTGCCTCGTCGCCTTTCACTGCTTTTAAGCCGTTCTCACCATGTTTCACAAACTTGGCCGCGGCTGCGAAATCGTAGGCAACAGTCGTCAGTCCGCTTGCCATCGCTTCGAGCACGACGTTTCCGAACGTTTCCGTCTCACTCGGAAAGAGCAAGATATCTGCTGATGCATAATGGCGACCCAAGTCGTCTCCAATTTGAACTCCTGAAAAATGCACCCAAGGATGTTTAGCTGCGAGTTTTTCGCGTTGCGGACCATCGCCAACCATTACGCAGCAGAGATCGGGAGCCAATGCGCGCATTTCTAAGAAACATTGGATGGCGAGCTCGAGGTTTTTCTCTGCAGCAACACGGCCGACCACGATGGCAACTGGCGCAGCTTTGGTTGCTCCCCAAGAGTTTCGCAGAATCTCGCAGCGTTTACTCGGACAGAACAATTCTGTATCCACGCCACGTCCCATCAGGTGGACATTTTCAAATCCTTCATCGCGCAGTCGCTCTACCAATTCCAGCGATGGCGCGAGGGTGCAATCTGCGCGGTCATGAAAACGTTTGAGATAAGCCATCACTATGGGCTGAAAACTACCTAGGCTGTAGCGCTTCATGTATTCGTGGAAATTCGTATGGAACCCAGTCATCACTGGAATGCCTAAAATTTTCGCTGCTTTCACGGCGGATTTTCCAAGCGGGCTTTCCGTTGCGACATAGATCGCATCCGGTCTGCGCTTCATCCAACGCAAACGAAGCATCAACGAAGCAGGAAGCCCGATGCGGACTTCGCGGTATCCTGGAAGCGGGATGGAGGCGGCAATAGTTTCATCATCCTTTCCGTCACCTGTGCGAATGACATGCACTCGGTGATCGCGTTTACGGAGGCCATCGGTCAGCCGTCCTAGAGTCATAGCCACACCATTCACATCAGGTGCGAAGGTATCCGTAACGATATCAATTTTCATAGAATCCTCGGAAATGACATTCACTTCCGGTGACATGAAAGCCTACAATTGTGACGAAATACACTCTCGGCACTGTGACAAATCCGTCACATTTCGTGGTGAGATCAGAGCTTCTTAGTCGATCCACAGCCGCAGTTATGTCCGCAGGAGGTTTTGGATTTTTTTTTGAAAAAGACCCGAAAAACAAAGATCGAGAGCGTGAGCGCAACGATACCAAGAGCGATGTAAGTCTGCCAGTTCATGAGATTAAAAGCCCATCAGTGAGCCGAGCTGAAAGACGAGCAATGATGCAAGATACGCGAAGCCTGACATAAAAGCAAACTGCCCAGCTGCCCATTTCCAAGAACCTGACTCGCGGGCAACAACTGCACTTGTTGGCAAGCACTGCAGTGCGTAGATGAAAAAAACGAGTAGTGAAATCAAACTCAGCGGAGTGAATAGCGGACGACCATCTGGCCAAGTAGCGGCCTGTATTTTCTCGCGGATCAGGCTGCGCGTTTTCACATCGTCATCGGTTTCCTCGACGCTGAAAATAACCCCAAGCGAAGAAACGAGGAACTCCCGCGCCGCGAAAGTCGTGAGAATCGCGGTGCCGGTGCGACCATCAAAACCGAGCGGCTCAAATGCTGGCTCGATCACATTTCCGATCCGCCCCAATGCACTGTGTGCAAGAACTTCAGCAGGATCCTCGGATTCAGATTTTGGATAATTTTCCAACGCCCATAAGAGAATGAAAGCCCTAGGATGATGGTTCCGGCTTTGCGAACAAATGACCATCCTCGATCTATGACGTGTCGGAAAATATAAGACCACTGCGGCTTGCGATAAGGCGGCAGTTCTAACATAAAATGAGTGACAACTTTATCCGGTCCAAGCTTGCCTCGCAGGACACGAGCGACAATGAAGGCAGAAATCGTTCCTAGTGCATAGACGCTGAAAAGGACGAGCGCTTGTTTCCATGTTCCTTCTTCCTCATGGAGTAGTAGAGGAATGATGAGAAAATAAACGGGGAGTCGCGCAGAACAGCTCATCCATGGGGCGACGAAAATAGCGACCATACGCTCTTTGGCGGAATCAATCGTTCGGGTCGCCATCACCCCTGGAATTGCGCAGGCATAAGAACCGAACAATGGCAGGAAAGCTTTTCCGCTGAGGCCTGCTTTTGCCATGACATTATCCATTAAAAATGCTCCGCGAGACATGTAGCCGGAACTTTCTAACAGACCGATAAAGAAAAACAGCAGAACGATTTGTGGTAGGAATACGAGCACTCCACCCACTCCACCGATGATTCCGTCTACCAACAAGGAGCGTAAATCGCCTTCTGGCATGATGGACTCCACCCATGCAGCAAAGCTGCCGAGAGTGGAGTCGATAAAATCCATGGGGATAGACGCAAAGGAAAAGATCGACCAAAACAAGGCGAACATGATCCCAAGGAAAGCGATCCAACCAAGGAACGGATGAAGTAAAACGGAATCGAGTTTGTCGGTGATATCGCGTTGTTGGGAATCCGGACGGCGAGCGGCGAGTTCGCAAAGTGAGGCAATAAATGCGCGGCGGTTTGTATCTATGTCGCCAGTTGGTGAGAGCCATGAAACTTCCGAAGCATGCGGAAACGGATGACGCAGTGCTTGTTTGAGTTCGATGATTCCCTTCGAAGCATTCGCCTGCATCGGCACGACTGGAATGCCGAGTTCTTCAGAGAGTTTTGCAGGATCGAGTCTGAGCCCGGATTTCTCCGCGACATCAACCATGTTCAGCGCTAGCACACAAGGCAGTCCAAGCTCGATCACTTGCAGGGCGAGTTGAAGGTGACGTTCTAGATTGGAAGCGTCGACTACACAGACCACGAGATCGGGTTTAGTGATCTCATCAGATTTACCGGTCAACGCATTGAGTGCGATCTGTTCATCCGGCGACCCGGCGTCGGAGCGCAGCGAGTAACAACCGGGAAGATCAAGCACATGGAGCTTGTTGCCATGAGGAGTGTAAGCCTCTCCACTTTTGACTTCCACCGTGACACCAGCGTAGTTGCCGACCTTTTGATTTTTTCCTGTTAGAGCATTGAACAGGGTGGATTTACCCG
>CAWUUP010000199.1:0-6071 GCA_963925255.1 uncultured Luteolibacter sp. | reverse complement strand
ACAAAAGCTCAGAAGTCCCGTCCTCTTTCTCACGCGAAGCTCGCACCAGACCCACCGTTCCACTACTTGCCGCATGCGACTCTGATTGACGCGCTACCGCAAATATACAATCCCCCTCCAATGCCTGATCGAGCATCAAACGATATCGCTCCTCAAAAATAAAAAGCGGCAACCCACCGTGCGGAAACAAAGTGCAATCTGGCAATATCATCACGCCACATTTTCTAGGTAGGTTCAAACCCGTCATGCGAACAATATGACACCAAAAGTATCCGATGCAAATCCTCTCTGAAGTCACCCTACAAGCTTGTCCACAAGCAAACGTATCGCTTCAATCATCCCATGCTTCAAATATTCAAACTCTGGCTCGCCCTCAGCATCATCGCTGCGGGCGGTTTTTCCTGTAGCCCATTTCAAGAAAACCAACTTAGCGAACCCAAACCAGTCATCCCTTCAGCTGTTTCCTTCATCAGTCAAACTGAACCCTCACCTGGAAAAATTGCCACCGCGATTCCGGCTTATCCAATTTTCTCACCGAAAGTCGTTAGCGAAACTTTCTCTAACATTCAGTTCCAAGGTGTGGCATTTGATTCAAGATCTCATGCATTATGTCCCGTCGATCAATCCAAGGGTCCTGGCAGCGAGTATTTCTGAGCTAGAGATTGCGCCACCAAACAACATGCCCTGCTAGCCATTAACGCGGGATTTTTCACTCCAGAAGGTATTCCCCTCGGTCTTGTCATTTCGCATGGCAAGCGCTCAGGTTCATGGAATTCTAGTTCATCACTCGGTACGGGGATCTATCGTATCGATTCATCAGGAATCGCCTCCATCTCTAGAAGAACCCAATCAAGCTCCGTATCAAATTCCAAAGAACTCCTCCAAGCCGGACCTTTATTAATCGAAAACCAGAAGCCCATCACCGGCCTCGATCCAAGCAAAGTCGCCATGCGTTCCATCCTACTCCACAATGGTGGAAATCTTTGGTGGATCGGCACCACATCACCCTGCAGCCTCGCTGAACTCAGCCAAGCACTCTCAACCCAATCCCCCGCTCGTTGGCAAATCTCTCATGCCATCAATCTGGATGGGGGCCGATCTACCGATCTATTCGTTTCCTCAGAAATTTCAGGCGGTATCCTTGAAAGCAAAAGCATCATGAACCGCCAAGTCCGAAATTTTCTAATTTTGAATCCTCGCGCAGGGTTTTAAATTACTTCGCAAAATGATCCCAGCCGCCAACTAACTGATCCCCCTGGCCTGCTTCTACTAGACGTCCAATCTTCGTGAGTTTCAGCTCAGGAAATTTCTGCTGCCATTGATCTTTTAGTTCCGAGCTTTCGGGAAAAGTGAACAATAATTCGAAATCTTCCCCATCCTCCAGAGCTTGTTTCACATCGCAGCCTTCGCTCAGAGGCATCGCCGCATAATCTAACTCAAATCCGCAGCCCGAGGATTTTGCTAACCTTGGTAAATCCCGTGCGATCCCATCTGAAAGATCCATCATCGCGGTTGGCTTGAAACACTCCACCAACCAACGCGCTTGTTCTAACCTCGGAGTAAAATCGAGATGCTTCCCTGCTAACGATCCTCCCAGCTCACCCGTCACCCAAATCTCATCGTCGATTTTGCCACCAGATCTCGTGACTAAATTCTTTCGCTCTACCCTTCCCGTTGCCGCAACGGAAATCACAGCTGAAGAACCTTGCGGAACTCGACACGTTTCTCCGCCAACAAGCAAAGCATGGTAACGCTCAAAACACGTAGCCATCCCTCGGTAAAAATTTTCCACCCATTCCAAGCTCATGGAACCGGGCAATGCGAGAGTGATGAGAAACCTTTCGGGATATCCACCCATCGCCGCGAAATCAGAAACCACTCGCGCCACCGCTTTCCAGCCAACTTTGAGTGCATCTGTTTCTTTAAGAAAATGCACCCCCTCAACTAACGCATCGGTTTTTAATAAAACGAGTTCCTCTCCCCCTTCATCCACCACCGCACAATCATCACCCGGTCCTGCCGCTGCCTCCGCTGTCGGAACTAAATCCACCAACCTTGAGATCAACTCATCCTCTCCAATTTCACCTAATTTCTTCATCACTGCATTTGATCGGGAATATAGCCAAACCTGATTAACAGTTGGATAACCACCGTTGCTCCATTAAAAAGTAGATGCGCCGAAATTGGAGCCCATATCGAACCCGTCCATTCATACAAAAACACCAAAGCTAAACCAAAGATAAATAACGGAGCCAATGTCGCCAAACTCCCGTGAGCCGCAGAAAAAAATAATGCTGAAACGATCGCTGCGATCCACGGTCCGCTGAATTTTTTAAGCGTCGGATAAATATAGCCACGAAACACAACCTCCTCACAAAGTGGCGCTAAAACCACCGCCGTAAGGCTCATCAAGATTACGACCTTCATATCCTGGGTCGTCTGAAACAGATCCACCGTTTCTTGAACCATTTGTAAACCTAAGCCCTCAATCAGATCATTGTAGCCGATCGCATATAACCCCGCAAAAGCCGTCCACATCGTTAATACCGTCACGGGCGCAATCCAGAAAACCCATGGCCAATTTTTCCACTTTAAGCCCAACCATGTGATTGGCCTGATTCGAGCGACGACCATCGCTGTCACCACAGCAACCATGAAGAATTGCAGTCCTGCATTAAAGATCAAATCAGCAGCGGTGATTTCACGGTTCTTAGTGCCTACGGCATCCATCGCATTCAATACCACTGATAAGTAATAAAAACCCACAATGCACCCCACGACAATGAGATCTAATTTTCGATAAAACCAATAAGAGACCTTACCCAAAGGTAAAGCTGGTGGCAGACTTGGATTTCTTAAGCGAAACCGCATCTTAATTGCCGCCGCACATATAAACAAAAATACCGCACATCCATAGGTGGCATGCATGCCAATGACCGTCACAATCTCCATCTTTTGAATAACCTGTCCCCGTCTCAGGCCAAGCGCCACCGTAAAATAAATTCATCGGTATAAAAAATTCCTTTCCTAATCCACAAAGCTGAATTAACGAAAGACATGGCATTTTTCCTGAAACAGCTTTTAGCTTTCTGCGTTCTCGCAGGAATGGCGACGGCTGTGATGCACGGAGATAGCCATGCTGATCGTGAAAGCTGCACTCAATCCCATGAGCACCAGCACCAGCATGATCTACCTGATAGCTGCAAAGATCATGATTGCACCCCGCATCATCATTGCAGTCATCTAGCCGTTGCTGATCGCTCCTCCCATGAGCGACAAGCCCTTGCTTCTTTCCAAGAAAGCCTGATGGAAATCTCCACCGAACATTGTCTCTTTCCAGATGAGCCAGTATTTTCTCTGGATAAGCCCCCGTTGATCTGAAGTCAGGATGCGGCACCCTCGTGCCCGCCTATTTGACCGCACAGCGCAGACCTATTCTGTGCCGCCCCTCGCTACATCGCACCTCTGCGTCACTATGCGAATCACAATCTTCATTTCTAAAACTGTTTATCTATTATGAAATATACCCTCACTGCGTTCGTGCTTTTATACTTAATCGCCACGCCCCCTCTCATCGCTGCTCCCCAAGAAATACTCTCCTATGAGAGCATTTCCACGCGAGTGCATCACGATAACCCCGAACTCGTCGCAGCTCGCTTCCGCATCGATGAAGCCGTCTGCCTCGCTAAGCAATCCGGTCGACTCTCCAATCCAACACTCGATACAGGAATGTCCCACAATAGCCGCACCGCCGAAGGCAGCGTCGAAATCGGAATCACTCAGAAACTCCCACTCACGAATCGACTGAAAATTGAAAAGGAAATCACCAGCACTGAAATCCAAGCTGCTGAAGCCGAAGTGAAAAATGTCGAGCGACTCATCATTGCCGAAGCACGTCAGGAATTCGTAAAAGTCTTGGCTATTCAGGAAAAAAAATTCCTTCTCAAACGACAACAAGATCTAGCCACTGAACTCGCGAACTTTATTATAGAAAAATCCAAACAAGGCGAAATCTCACCTCTCGATGCAGCACAAGCAAAACTTTCATCGCTTAAAATCATCAGCCAAGAGCGCCAACTCAGCACCGAAGAAACCGCCGCACTTGGAAAACTTCGACCGCTGTTAGGTCTCACCCCGGAAACTGAGGTCACTCTATCTGGAAATCCATCAGGCAACGCCCAACCGAACAACGCCTCGATTCAGCGACCCGATCTCACCTCTGCAAAACTTCAGCTCCGCGCCGCAGAAACCGTCATCTTGCTAGAACAAGCTAATCGCAGAGAAGATGTTGAACTTTCACTTTTTGCCGCAGGTGAAAGAACTGAGGATGCTCCCAACGGATTAGAAAATGAAACCATCCTCGGCTTCAAATTATCTATCCCTCTTCCATTTTGGAATAACAACCAAGGCAACATCGATGCCGCGAACGCTCGCCGGAACCGCAAGAACCAAGAAGTCAAAGCTCTCGCGAACCAAATCGAGCACGAAGCTCATACAGCCCTGACTGAAATGCGTCAGTGGTCTGCGCTCATTAACGAACTTAACGAAAAACTCTTACCACTTGCTAAAGAACAAACCGATCTGCTCGAGAAAGCCTACAGTGAAGGCCAAGCTGACCTGCAAGCCATTCTTAACTCCCGCGATCAAACACTCGAATTGCTCGCCACCCAAATCGATGCGACCCGTGAATTTCACCTCGCCAACATTCGCCACCAAACAGCATCCGGTAAACCTTAACTCTCCTCATTCATGAAACTACCATTCTTCTTTCTTCTAATTATTAGCACCGCCTTTGCCGCCGAAGCACCACCTCGGAATGAAAATACGGTCATGCTCGACGCTATTGGCGTCCAAAACCTCGGCATCACTACGATCTCGGCTCAACAAACCGACTTTGAGAGCACTATTCCCGTCCTTGGAGAAATTGAACACACCTGCGAGAGCCACGCTGTCCTCTCTAGCCGTATCGCCGGAAAAATAATCGAGGCGGTCGTCCATAAAGGCGATTTCGTAAAGAAGGGAGATGTTCTACTTCGCATCGAAAGTCGCCAACCCGGAGATCCGCCACCAGTCATCGAACTGAAAGCACCTGCAGATGGTCTCGTTACCGAGTCCGTAGGACACCTTGGAGCACCGGTTGAGCCAGACAATATGCTGATGGAAATCCTAGATCTAACAAATGTATGGGTAGTCGCCCGCGTGCCACAGCAACAAGCAGCTATAGTCAAGGCAGGTCTCACAGCACTCATCCGCATTCCTGCTCTCGGCACCGAAGAACATGCATCAACCTTTCTCCAGCTTGGCACTGGCGGAGAGTCTAGCTCATCCACCGTGGATGCCATTTTTGAACTTTCTAATCCTGAGTCCAAACTCCGACCCGGGATGCGCGCGGAGATTTCACTGATCGTGACTAAACGCGAAAACGTACTCAGCGTTCCTCGTGAGGCATTACAGGGAGATCGTTCAAACCGCTTTGTTTTCATCAAGGACTATGAGTTAGATAATGCGTTCGTCCGCGTCCCAGTCACCGTCGGAGAAATAAGTAATGATCGTGTGGAGATAACAACCGGACTTTTCCCAGGTGATGATGTAGTGCTCAGAGGTGCTTATGCCCTTTCATTCGCGGGAAAAGGTAGCGCCTCACTAAGGGAGGCACTCGACGCCGCACACGGTCATCCCCACAACGAAGACGGCACTGAAATGTCCACCGAGGAAATCGCTGCATCGGGTGGTGATCACGACCATGGTCACGATACTAATAACGTAAGCCAACTCGTGTTATTTCTAACCATTGCCTGTGGCATTCTCCTGCTGCTAGTTTCAATCCTCTTGTTTCGTAACCGTTCAAAAGCATAAACGATCATGCTCAATCACCTGATTCGATTTTCACTCAAAAACCGAGCAGTCGTCATTGCCTGTGCTCTGTTGGTTTTATTGTTAGGCCTGCAGACAACCAGAGAACTACCGGTCGAAGTTCTTCCGGATATGACGAAGCCCACTGTCACCATTTTAACGGAGTCCCCTGGCCTTGCTCCCGAAGAGGTCGAAACCCTCGTCACTCGCCCACTGGA
>CAWUUP010000198.1:0-17592 GCA_963925255.1 uncultured Luteolibacter sp. | reverse complement strand
GGCGGCGGTGGCGGCGGCGGATATGGCGGCGGCGGTGGCGGCGGCGGCGGATATGGCGGCGGCGGTAATCGCGGTGGCAATGACCGTCGTGAAGAGCGTGGCGGCGGCGGACGTCGCTATTAATTTCACTTAAGAAAATATTCCACGGCAGTTCTCCGATCTCGGGGGACTGCCGTTTTTTATGGAATCTTAAAACATACTTAGAACCGCAGATGGACGCAGATTATAAAAGAGTTGTAATGATCGATTATGATCAACTCTGGAACTTTGAGAGTTACTGCGGTCGACTTGGTCCCCGACATATCGGGATGCACGAGTAGTCCCTAATGTTCCTGAAATGGGCAGAAAGGTTGATTTTCGGGTTGGGGTTTCTAGGAGGGGGCGGAATCGGCTTAATCAGCGGTCGGGCTATTCCCATGATCATTTACCTGCTCTCATTTTTTCGGGGTGCTTTCTGCCTTCTGTGACAAGCAACCGAACATCGTCGTTCTCTTAGCGGGAGATGCAGGGTGGGGATAATTCACTTTCAAGAAATAAATAAATCTCAACTCCGAACATCGATTCCATCGCTGAGTGAATCTAAATCCTCTGAAGAAGTCGTTTCCGCGCCCTTGCCCATCAGCCGACTTTTTCCGCGAGTTTCCTAATCATATCTTTATGGGACTCCGTCGTGAGGGATTGCTCCGCCTGTTCGAGAGCTAGCTTTGAATGGCGGACTGCTGCCTTGGTTAGTTCCTCATGGCCCATACGCGCGAGAACCGAAAGGCTCTTCTGTATGCGGCTTCCTACTTCGAAAATCCTCGCGCCGTCGCGGCTTATCGCAGTGAAGGCATCGTCTAATAAATCTTCTGGATCGAGTGGCGCCACTTCCACATTTACGTATTTAACCGCGTTATTTTTAGATAGGTGCTTGCTCCAAATTTCCATTAGTCGGATTTCAACTCCTAAGACAGCGATGGCAGTTCCCGGGTCATTGATAGCAGGGGAAAGTGCTCGGCCGGCGATTTCAGAGAGCAGGATGAGACAGAATCTCGGATCGCTATCGACTCGGCGAGTATCGCCAATTTTGAATGCTTCGTGAATTCTACGAGATACATCTTCATCAAGTTCTTCTTCATCGGCCACAATTGCTAATGGACTGTGATGGTCAACAAAAGCACCAGGGCGCTCCAGAACACGAATGGTGCTGCTTATTTCATCCGCGATCGTATTAAGCGAAGCGATATCGATGTTCTGAATGTATCCGATTGCTTCGGCTTTGAACACCGAGCCTGAAAATGAATTTTTTGAAACGGTATTCGCTCCTAGCGTCCCGATAGTTTCAGGAGAATGGAAAGCTTCCTGACAGGCTTCTTCGACGTGGTTAAGGGTGTCGCTCATTCGCCCGAGATTTGAAACGCGATCCACCCAACGGATAAAAGAGATCAGCACCCAGCCGACAATAAAGCAGTATCCTACAAAAAGTATCAACCTACCTACTGCCCCGTAGGTGGTGATACTGAGAGCAATCAAGGCAACGATCGCATAGATGAAGGCTGAGAGAAAGCTGGTGAGAGAATTCTGCATGGATTTGTCCTGCATCAGGATCCGTGTGGCACGAGGGGTTGCTGTCGTTGAGACAGTTGCGAAGGCGCTCACCATCGCTGCTACCGAGAAGGTCGCGACAGTCAGCATGGTCGAGGCCATGATGCCGAATAGATTGATGAGAATTTGCCGCTCGATACCGATTTTCATTTTGTCCGGCAGATACTCGGCCGCTGAATACGCCATGCTCACCCATGCCACCGCGGCAAGGCTCATGACGGTCGGCTTGATCCAGAGACTAGAGCGGAGTTCTCGGAACAGGTATTTAGTTTTGGTCATTACCTCATTTGAACGTGGAATAGCGAGAGAAGCAATTGGTAGAAACCCCTACTTGGATTTGGTCTGAACAGATGATTCTCAAAGCGTATTCCATGAGTGTTCATACTTAACTCACAGATTATCCTCTCAACGCGGCGATGGCGGAGTGGTTTTTAAAACACCTTAGGCAAGGTTGAGGGTGTTGGACCGCGCGACTCCAGTCGCGCTTGTGAAGAGGGCGCGACTGGAGTCACGCGGTCCATTTGATCCTTAAACAATCCGGCTCACCCTCAGCCGTTCCGCGACGATGAGAGATTTGAAACGAGTGTAATCTTCTTCCTGGGTTCCTGAGAGCAGGCGGTAGGTGTATTCGGGCCAGTGGAGAGTTTCCTCGATCGCGTTTTTCATGCGTAGCGCGATCACTTCGGTGGAGTCGGTGCCGCGGCCAGAGAGTCGTTTTAAGAGTTCTTGTTCGTCAGCTGGCATGACGAATAGATCGACCAATGCCTTTCGGATTGATGCGTCTTCAGATTTGCGCACGTGTTCGGCTCCCTGTACGTCGAGATCCATTACGACGTCTTGGCCGGCTTGGAGGTATTGGATGACCTCCGAGCGGAGTGTGCCGTAGAGGTTGCCATGAACCTCAGCGCTTTCGAGGAACTCGCCGTTCTCACGTTCGGAAAGGAATTGTTCGCGACTTAGAAAATGGTAGTCCTTGCCGTTGGTTTCGCCGGGTCGAGGTGAGCGGGTGGTGCAGGAAATCGAGTAGTGAGCTTCTCCTTCACTAGCTAAACGTCTGCACAAGGTCGTTTTCCCAGATCCCGAAGGTCCAGATACCACTAATAGAATTCCCGTCCGTTGCGACATGACTCTAAGCTGCACGGAAATTCATAAATTCAAAATTCAAAATTCATAGAAACCAAGGATGAGGAAGAATTTGAACCGCGGATGGACGCAGATGAACGTGGATAAAAGATTTCTGTATACACCTGAAAGTAATCATCAACGTTCACTCTATGCTTAATTCTACAGGGGTTACGTGATTTTTTTGATTTCATCCGGGTCGACCTGTGGTTCCTTTCTTGATTTCCAGTCAGTGACTAATTTCTCTCAAATGACCCATATGCCGTTCTTGACTTTTTGACCGAAAACCAGCCTAGAATGCGAACGTGTCTAAATGCTTCTGTTTACTAGTATCATTGGTCTTGGGATCGAGTCTCGCGATAGCTCAAGATTGGGAACGCGACGGGGTTAATTTTGGAATGGTTGAAAGCCATGCCCGCGATTTAGCTAAGGAAAAATACCATGCTCCCAACAAAGAGGCTCTACCGGGGTGGATGAAGTCTCTGACCTACGATCAATATCGTGATATTCGCTTTGATCCGAATCGTGCTCTATGGGGAGATGGGAAGCTTCCGTTCCGCGCGATGTTTTTTCATCCGGGCTATTTGTTTCTTGAGCCGGTAGGTATTCATGAATTCACAGATACCCATCGTCAGCGGGTGCGTTTGTCAGAAGCTTTTTTCAATTACGGACCGCTTATTAAAAACCATGGCGAACTGCCATCGGAAGCTGGATTCGCAGGTTTTCGTTTGCATGCGCCCATGAACGATCCCGCTGTGTTTGATGAGTTGGTAGTATTCCAGGGAGCGAGTTACTGGCGCGCACTTGGTAAAAAGCAGCGTTATGGAATCTCCGCAAGGGGGCTTGCAATCGATACTGGGGCAACTGACGCGACCGAGGAGTTTCCTGCGTTCCGCGAGTTTTGGCTTAAAAAACCCCAAGAAGGAGACGAGCGAGCTGTGTTTCTTGCTTTACTGGATGGTCCTTCCTATTCGGGCGCGTATGAATTCACGATTCGCCCCGGTGAAGATACGATCATGAACGTGAAGGCTGTGCTTTTCGCCCGGAAAGAGGTCAAGCGCCTCGGGATCGCTCCGATGTCGAGCATGTTCTGGTTTGGTGAAAATTCACGGCGTAAGTTCGATGATTTTCGCCCTGAGGTGCATGATTCCGATGGTTTGGCGATCCGCACGGGAAGTGGCGAGAGGCTCTGGAGACCCATATCAAATGACACCGGAAGCTTGGAGTTCAGTTTCTTCAAAATGGATCAATGTGATGGTTTTGGACTGCTGCAACGGGATCGACGTTTCAGTGCTTATGAAGATGGTGAGGCCGCCTATGATCTTCGTCCTTCATTGTGGATTGAGCCGACTTCTGATTGGGGATCTGGTAGTGTGATGCTGATGGAAATCCCGACCGGGAATGAGCTCGCCGATAACACCGTGGCGATGTGGGTGCCTGAAAAATCTCCCAAGCCGGGTGATCGCTTGGAGTTTAATTATCGCCAGCATTGGACAATGAATGAGGACCCATCGGATGCTGGTGGCCATGTGGTCGCGACTCGTACAGGTGTGCATGAATGGCAGCCAGAGCAACGCACCATGATCGTGGAATTTGAAGGTGACAAACTTGTTGGAGAAGACGGCAAAATGCCTGAGGCTGTCGTCGAGGCGGGCGCAGAGGTGCGTATTCAAGGGATAGCGGTTCAGCCGATTTCCAAAGGGCGTGTCAGGCTGGCATTTCAAATTCTTCCAGCAAAAGAAGGCGGAAAGCTTTCAGATATTGGCGCAGTTGAATTGAGAGCTTCATTAAAAAAAGGGCAAGATTTCCTAACTGAAACATGGGTTTACCGAATCAAACTATAGACTCACTCAGGCCACTCAGCGAATCTGAGCTTGAGGAATGGGAAGACGCGTATGCTGCAGTTGAGGCTTATCTCGCTGCATTGCATATCCGTAACCGGTTGCTAGTTGCTGAGTTGGTGCGTGGAATTCTTTGGCGTGCTTCTGCGCGAAGGGCAAATGAACCTCATAGCACGGCACGAAAGTTAGCGATGGAGGAAATGCTTTCCGAGATCGGTGAATGGACCGAGCAGGTGCTAGACGAGCCACTGTTGAACCGGCGCCTTGCTGCGCGCGGTCGTCTTGCGTTATTGCTCGCTGGTATGGCGGATCGCTGGCAGGGAGTTTTTCTAACACCTGCGCCATGGCCAGATGAATTTGTAGCAGCGATGCGGAGTTCGTATCTAGCGGCGGGCCCGCAATTCGCCGAGCTAACGATGGTTCCAAAGCCTCTTGAGTTAAATGTGATTGGAAGCGGCGCTGCGCAGTGGTGGGAAACGATGGATAGGCGCCCGATTGTTAGACGTATGTTTGCGGTTGCGTTATTAGCCGCTGTGATCGCAGGCGTTTGGTTCATTTTCTTTGCTAACGGTAATGGAAACTAAAAAAACATCTGCCAGATCGGAAACGATGCCGTTTTATAAAGGAGCCTCCTCAAAAGGACGAAGGTTGGTCTTTTTCGGCAGCGTGCTGTTGGTCAACTTGATTGCCGTGTTATGGCTCGCTGATTTATTTTGGCGTTGTGGTTTCCATCGCGCTCACGTCCCACTGATTATCATTTTCGCGATTCTGAATGGATTGCTAATACTCGGTTCATTCCATGCCCTATTTGGTGCGTTGGATATATTTAGGGGGAAACAGAGAGCGGTATGCATCACGGAGCTGGCAGAAGGTCCGGTGGATGTTTTGGGAAAACGGCATGCGGTGGTGATGCCGGTTTACAACGAGGACAGCACTAAATTCTGTGCGCGAATTGAGGCGATTTACCGCTCAATTGAAGCGACAGGGCATCTAGATTCGTTTGATTTCTTCATCCTCAGTGACACGAGAGATCATGATCTATGGGTGTTAGAGGAAGTAGCATGGACGAATCTTTGCCGCAGATTGAAAGGCTTCGGTAAGATTTATTATCGCCGCCGTAAAACCAACGATAACCGCAAAGCGGGTAATATTGGAGATTTCGTGAGAACATGGGGTGGAGGATATGAAGGAATGCTGGTTCTTGATGCAGACAGTCTCATGGACGGCGGTGACATCGTTAAGATGGCAAGAGTTATGGAGGCTTATCCAAAACTCGGAATTTTGCAGACTCCGCCAAAGTTGATCCGTGGGGTTTCTGTATTCACGCGGTTGCAGCAATTTGCGATGAGGCTCTACGGGCCGCTGTTCATTCGTGGGTTAAATTTTTGGCAACTCGGCGGCGGAAGTTATTGGGGACATAATGCGATGATACGGGTAAAACCCTTTTCGGAATTTTGCGAGCTTCCCGCGCTTCCTGGTAGAGAGCCATTTGGTGGCAGAATACTCAGCCATGATTTTGTAGAGGCTGCACTGATGGTTTCCGAAGGGTGGGAAGTTTGGTTGGCTTGGGATATCGAGGGAACCTACGAAGAAGCCCCCCCGACTTTGGTGGATCACTTGAAACGCGACCGTCGCTGGTGCCAAGGAAACCTGCAACACTTGTGGTTGATCTTCGCGCGCAAACTTCCCCTGACCGTTCGAATCCATTTGTTCATGGGCATCATGGCTTATTTAGGAAGCCCGATTTGGTTTCTATTTTTGCTAATGGGTTCATGGTTGGCATGGGATTTCAAAATGAGTGAACTCAGCCCACTGCCTTTCGATGGCTATGTGGATCAATTGTTTGGGATCGATATGCAACTTCAGGCTTTGATCTTAACAGCTGCGGTTTTTACGCTGTTATTCGCACCGAAAATCCTCGCTCTACTGGGGGCATTATTTTCAACAAAAACCCGGCGCTCATTCGGTGGAGCGTTTGCGCTACTTACCGGTGTTTTCCTAGAAACGATTCTTTCCATTTTGTTGGCGCCTTGCGCAATGATGGCTCACACATTGATGGTTGCAGGTATCATTTCTGGACGCGCAGTCGGCTGGGGTAATCAAAACCGCGAAACCGATGGCACCGCTTGGGCAGATGCGTTTCGCTTCCATGCTGTGCCGACGATTATCGGTATCATTTGGGCGTTTTTTGCATGGCACATCGGGACTAACTTCGCGATGTGGATGGCACCGATTTTATTGGGTCTGATTCTATGTATTCCGGTCTCGGTATGGACAAGTCGGGCGCGTTACGGACGTGCTTTAGCAAAAATCCACATCCTCGCAACGCCTGAGGAAATCCATTTACCCACTATCGTTAAACTTGCCGATGATGCAGAACATAATGAGCAAACCGTTTTAAATGCGTCCATCACCGGTAGGGAGGGAGTGATCGCGGCAGTGGTCGATCCTTACGTAAACGGTGTTCACGTTTCGCTACTTGAGCATTCGGATATGAACCCCATCGAGGAGGCGCTGGCTAGGCGTTGCCTGAGAGAAGGGCCAGAAGCTCTCGAGAAATCTGAACTCGCCCAATTACTCTATCTTGCGCCAGCCATGCTGATGATGCATCGAGCTGTTTGGCTAGGTCTTCCTGAAGAAGTGGGCAGCGTGTGGATGCGTGCGGTGGAGAGTTACCGTCGTCGTGGGGATTTAGCGGGCGAGATGGGCTGATTTGCTCATGATTCCAAGGCTTGCCAAGGTTTGCTGCTAAGTTACACTACGCCCAAGTCATGAAGTGCTTTATTTTAACAAATGCCGCTATGTTTCTTGGGGCGCTCATCGCTAACGCCGAGGAGACCGCGGCACTTAACCAGACCAACTTCCTCAAGATTGTTGAAGCGGGTGGTGTGATGATGTTCCCTCTCGCGCTCATTTCTGTGGTGGGGGTGGTGTTGATTTTACTTTATCTCCTGACGATTCGCCGCAATGCGGTGGTCAGTGACAACTTCATGGATACGGCTGAGGCAATGATTCGCAAACGTGATTTCCTCGGTCTAATTGGCTTTTGCAAAAAGCAGAATGAATCAATGGCAAGGGTGACTCAGAAGACCCTCGATTTCTTTACTAAGTATCCAAGCGCCTCTTTTGGTGAGGTTCGGGAGGTTGCTGAGGCAGAAGGCTCCAGGCAGGCAGGCTTGTTGAGCTCGCGAATCACTTATCTTGCGGATATCGGCTCGATTGCTCCGATGGTCGGGTTGTTGGGGACGGTTCTCGGAATGATCAAATCCTTCCTTAAAATTTCTGGCGGTGATGTGCAAGGTGTTCGCCAAATGGAGCTCGCAGGAGGCGTCTCTGAGGCACTCATCACAACAGCTGCTGGATTGATGATCGGAATCCCAGCGTTGGTTTTTTATTCGATTTTCAGAGGTCGGGTTCAGAAATACATCGCTGAGCTTGAAGCTGCATCTACGCATTTGATGGCATTGCTACACACTCAAGTTGAGCACCAAAGGCCGGTTGGAGGTGGTTTTCAAAGTCCGAGCGAGAAAACCAGCGAGGACTACGCGACACCGGTGCCATCGCTTCTCGATAAAAACAGACCGGATTTGCACGGCATTTAATTCCGCCAAGCCATGAAGTTTCAAAGCAGACAGCCTGAACCTGCCAATATGCAATTGGCGCCGATGATTGATATCGTGTTTTTATTGCTAATTTTCTTCATCGTTACATGGCAGTTCACTCGCTCCGAAACGGAACTTTCCGTATCAGTTCCCACAGCTCAGGAAGGCGCGGATCCTCAACGTCAAATTGGTGAAATCGTTATCAATATCCTTGGGGACGGTGTAATTAAGGTTGATGGAACAACATTGGATCTAGAGCAGTTGTTGGAGAAACTTGCTAAAATAGCAAAAGAATATGAGAACCAACCTGTTCGCATCCGTGGTGATGGCGGAGTTCAATATCAACGCATCGTCGAAGTGATCGATACCTGCCAGAAAGCTGGAATATGGAATATCTCATTCGCCACTCAGCGCCCAACACCTTCGCAGTAAGATAGAATGACAAAATTCCAGACATCATTTTTCCTAAAGATTTCCAGTTTGTTGCTCGTTAGTTTTTTAACCTCACAAGCTCGACAAGATCCGCCGCGAGCAGGTGTGGTTGAGGAAGCGTTGCAAATCGATCCTGCAAATGATGTTTTTCTTCACGGAAAGAATACTTACGACACCGCACAAAATGCAACTGATGCAGAGGCGCGTCGTGAAGGTTATCTCCGCGCCGTAAAAATCTTTAATGATTATCTAAACGAGTTCGGAGGACACCTAAATGCCGAAGCTGCATGGTGGTATCTGGGAAGTAGCTATCTTCAAGTTGGAATGAGTGATGATGCGAAGCGTTGCTTCTCCACATTACTCAACGGTTTCGGCGAGGGCAAATATGCAGCCGTGGCAGCATACAGCATGGCGTTAGATCACTATAACAAACGCGAATACGCATTTGCTGCACCCCTTTTCGAAAGATTTGCCGCCAATGGATCACGTCCCGAAGATAAATCCAAAGGTAAGCTACTAGCTGGAAGTTGTTATCGCTTGGATGACCGAGACCGCGACGCGATAAAAGCATTTCAAGAGGTGCTCGATGATCCAAATGGCACTTCCCTATATGATCAAGCGAGGCTTTACCTCGGGCATGTTACTTTCAAGCAAGGCAAAATTGACGAGGCCCTAAAAATCTTCGAACAAGTAGCGAAATCTGAGGCTTTAGAAAAAGTCCGTGCTGAGGCAGCGCTACATGCGGCGATTTCAGCCACAAAACTCGGCAGACTAGACGTCGCTGAAACCTATCTAAAATTTGTCTTAGAAAATCCAGGAATGGAATCGGCGCGTCCTGATGCTCAAATCGCATTGATGGAAAACTACTATGCGGCTAAAAAATATAAGGAAGTCCTCGGAATTTATAAAAAGAGCACGCTAAAAGCTGAGGGTGAAAAAGAAGCGGTTAGATTAATGGTTGCGGCCCGTGCCATGTTGCAACTCAACCAGGTTTCAGAAGCCAGTAAGTTATTTCGTGAAATCGAGCGGACTGTCCCACCTGAAAATGACTTGGCATTTCAAGCATCGTATTATCGTTTGAACTGTTTTTTTCAAATTGAGGGAACTTATGTGACGGAACAAGTGGACGCGTTTCTTCAGATTTACGCAAAATCTCGTCCCAATGACGCTCGCATTCATACCGCGCTTTTGATCAAGGCTGAGACTTTGTTTTCTCAAAACAAGATTCCTGCTGCCGCTGAAGTTTATGCCAAGATAGATCCCGAATTACTCAGTGAGTCAAATCGCCCTGGTTTCCTTTATCAGCGAGGTTGGTGTCTTGCTGAAGCCGGCGACAACCAAGGATCGATCCGTTCACTTAGTGAATTCGTTACTCAATATCCCAAAGATGAGCGAATTTATCAGGCCTTAGTGAAGCGCGCTAAATGTTATGTTGAGACAGGGGATACAGCCAAAGCAATTGTAGATTATGACCTCATTGCCGCTGCAGCGAAAGCTCCAGCTGATCTTGTTTCACTCGCTTGGTTAGAGTCTGCCCGCGCGCGACGTAAGGAAGGCAATATTGAAAATATGTTGTTTCGGTATAAAGGTTTACTAGAAGTAAAAGATATTAGTGAAAACCTCAGATCTGAGGCTAACTACTGGATTGGCTGGGGAATGGTAAAAACTAATCAGCCTAAAGATGCGATACCGTTTTTAAATGAGGCTCGTGCACTGCGGAAAGATGCATATAGCAAACATGCTGGCTTGCTCCTCGCGCTCTCTTATTTTTCATCACAAGACCCTATTCAGCTCGGTGCAGAGATTGAACTCGCGATAGAAGGTGGCTACGCAAATGATATTCCCGCACAAGCTCTGCAGTGGACGGGCATGCAGTCATTCAACTCAAAGGATTATCCATCTGCTGCGAAGTTTCTTAGTCTTACAGTGAATGATAAAGAACCTCGAACCACACCAAAAGAAGTATGGCGTTATTTAGGTAAATCTCGTCTTGAAATCAATCAGTCGCAAGAAGCGCTTACCGCGATCGGGCATGTGCTTGAAGTGGAAGACCAACCAGCATGGAAAGCTGATGGGTTGCTTGATCAAGCACGCGGTCTCTATCAACTGAAGCAATTTGATGATGCGCGAAAATCAGCAGATGAAGGTTTAGCGTTACATCCCCAAGGTCGCACTTCTGCTGGATTACGTATCGTTTCTGGCGATCTTCATGTCCAAAAAGAAAGCTTAGGAGAGGCTTCCGCCGATTACCTTTATGTCATTCAGTTTAATCAGGATGTTAATCTCAAGCCCCTTGCGATCCACAAATATATTCTTCTTCTAGAGAGGCAGGGTAAAAATGATGAAGCTGAGAAATATAAAACTCAGCTCAAAGCTGAGTTTCCAGATTGGAAAGCGCCTTAGCAGACCGTCCATAGAATGCTTCCGATTTATTTCTTCGCTCTAGGGCTGGGGCAAACGCATGAAAGACTGGTGTTGTAAGATCCTCCGCAATAACTGAACAGGTAATATCAGCTTACTCTGAATCATTGGCTGGAATGACCAAAGTGGCGACGATGGCTTTTCGAACCATGCCTTCAGCCACGCTGCCGAGGATTAGAGAAGCGACGATATTATGTCCGTGTGAGCCTAGGATAACAAAATCTGCACCGATTTCTTTGATCTTGGTTTCGAGCTCGAGAAGTGGGCTTCCATCGCTTAGGTGAGCGATGGGAGTGATTCCTTTGGTTGTGATTTCGGCTGCGCATTCAGCCAGCGCCTTTTGTGCGCGCTTACGAGATTCTTCGTGAAAGGAGTGAATCTCTGGAAATTCGTTGGGGCTCAAACCGTATGCGGCGTAGGTAGGCTCGGGCTCAATGATATGAAGCAGGTGTAGCTCTGCGCCAAATGCTTTAGCGTGATCAGTGGCGGCTGAGATAACGCCTGCGGTGGCATTGGAAAAATCGATAGCAGCAAGAATCTTTTTCATACTTCACTTTAAGCAGGGGAGGTCTGCCTTAAAAGATAAACATTAAGAAAATTCGAATAGCTTACGCTAAGATGCCCTTGATCACTTTAGCTGGCTCCACGCCCGTGAGGCGTTGATCGAGCCCTTGGAATTTGTAGGTCATACGTTCGTGGTCTATGCCTAGAGTTTGCAGGATGGTTGCGTGGAGGTCACGAACGTGAACAGGATTTTCTGTGATATTGTAGCTCATATCATCGGTTTCACCATAGGTTTGACCAGTTTTGATGCCGCCGCCAGACATCCAGAGGCTAAAGCAACGTGGATGGTGATCTCGTCCGTAGTTAGTCTCGGACAGGGCACCTTGAGAGTAAACTGTGCGCCCGAATTCACCGCCGCAGATGACGAGGGTATCTTCTAACATTCCACGTTGTTTGAGATCTTGAATGAGACCGTAGCAGCCTTGGTCAACATCTTTACATTGTGAAGCGAGGTCGCGAGGTAGGCTTCCGTGCTGATCCCATCCGCGGTGGAAAATTTGCACGAAGCGCACACCGCGCTCGAGTAAGCGACGCGCCATCAGGGCAGAGTTGGCGAAGTTTCCACGATTCTTACTGTCCTCGCCGTAAAGCTTGTAGGTGTGTTCGGACTCATCTGAGAGATCGGCTAGTTCTGGGACTGAACGCTGCATGCGATAAGCCATCTCGTATTGCTGCATCCGGGTCTGGATTTGAGGATCTTGGATAGCTTCGTAAGATTTTTGATTCAGCTTACCTAGGCCGTCTAACATGCTGCGGCGAAGTTCGCGTGGAATGCCGGGTGAGTCTTGAAGAAAGAGAACAGGATCGCCGAGTGATCGGAGTGCGACGCCTGAGTATTTGCCCGGCAAGTAGCCAGATCCCCAGAGCCTTGAGGAGATCGCTTGAACGTTTGAAAATGGGGAGGAGTGCTTGGCATGAAGCACAACGAAAGAGGGTAAGTCCTCATTCATCGAGCCGAGGCCATAAGACAACCATGAGCCCATCGAGGCTTTGCCGTTGACCATGGAACCGGTGTAAATAAGTTGGTTTGCTGGTTCATGGTTGATCGCATCCGTGTGCATGGATTTGATAACACAAAGATCGTCGACCATTTTCGCGGTCCATGGAAGTAGTTCACTGACCCAAGTGCCGGCCTCGCCGTGTTGATCAAATTTAAATATGGATGGAGCTAGAGGAAATGCGGCTTGGCCGGAGGTCATGCCGGTAAGGCGCTCACCCTCTTTAGCGAGGTAAGTTTTAAGGTCTTCTTTGAAACGCTCTTTTAGCTTGGGCTTGTAGTCAAAGGTGTCCAACTGAGAAGGCGCACCGATGAGTGAAATATAGATCGCGCGTTTGGCCTTCGGGGCGAACTGAGGGATCGACATATTGCCCATGGGCTGGGCTGCGCCCAGTCCTTCTTCGCTCAGGAGTGATGCCATCGCGGCGACGCCGAGTCCGGTTCCGGTTTTACGGAAGAACTGGCGGCGGGTGAAAGCTTCGTTGTATAGATCTACTGGATTCATCGTAGTTTAACGGGTTACGGTTTCATCAAGGTTAAATAACTGATTCGCGACCAAGGTCCACGAAGCTAGTTCGTTGATGGGAAGAGTTTGATCGTATGGTGATTCTCCAATGGTGAGCGAGAGTTTTGCTTCTTCAGGTTTATCACGATAATATTTTTCAGCGGCTGCGTAAGTTTCCCGAATAGAGGTGCGTTCTTCGTCATCTAATTTGCGGTTGAGAAGACGTAAGGTCATAATATCGAGGCGTTGATCAAAATCATTTATTTGTTTCATAACGCCGGTGGCGAGGGCTCTTCCTGCTTCGACGAACTGAGGATCGTTCATGAGAGCTAGTGCCTGAAGTGGAGTATTGGTCTGCTCACGAGTCACACAGAAAATTTCTCGGGACGGGGCGTTGAGGATTTCCATGGTCGGCGGTGCGGCGGTGCGTTTCCAGATCGTATACATAGAGCGGCGGTAGAGTGATTCTCCCGTGTCTTGTTTGTAATCTTTAGTATTCGACTGCGGCATGGCGACAGCACTCCATACTCCTTCTGGTTGGTATGGTTTAACCGATGCCCCACCAATTTTTTTAGATAACAGTTCGGAGCTAGCAAGTGCAAGATCACGGATTTGCTCGGCGTCGAGGCGTGTGCGTGGTCCGCGGGCGAGTAGGTGGTTTGCGGGATCGGCTTCGAGTTTCTCTGGAGAAATGTGACCGGCTTGGCGGTAAGTTTCAGACAACACGATGGTTTTGACCATGTGACGGAAATCCCATTTGCTTGCGACAAATTCGGAAGCAAGCCAGTCGAGAAGTTTTGGATGAGTGGGGCGTGCGCCCATGATGCCGAAGTCGCCGTTGGTTTCGACGATGCCTTTACCGAAGAAGTAGTACCACAAGCGATTCATGGTGACGCGAGGAGGGAGAGGATTTTTCGGATCGTTCAACCACATGGCGAGTCCACGGCGATCTTTCGGAGCGCCCTCGGCCATGGGTGGCAGCATGGCGGGAGTTTCAGGGGTTACTTTTTCGCCTTTGGATGCGTATGCCCCACGAGTGAGGACATGGGCGTAAGGCGGGGAGTTCTTTTTCTCTTCGTAAACCAGAGTCATCGAGCCGCGATCACGGATTTTTTTATCTTCGGCTGCGAGTTTATCTTTCTCACTAAGCAGAGCTAAGGATGGAGGATCGACGGCGGTAACGTAGTGGTCAAAGAGTGCTTGGTTTTGCTTTTTGCTGCGCTCAGAGGCTGGGAGGGATACCCATTCTCCGATCATTTGAAAATTCGCTAGGCGAGCAATTTCGGGTTCACTCAGGATGCGGCGATAGAGCCGGAAGTCTTGGAGGGCGACTTTAGAAGTGATTTTGCCTATTCCACTTGCCCTTGAGCCTAGGGTGAGGGGAGTATCAGTAACGATGTTACCTCCAACGGTGTTGGGAGCGATATTGCCTCTTACGCGTTTGCCATCGATGTAAAGAGAGAGCGCTTGGTGTCCACTTTTTGTGCCGTTGAAAGTGACCATGATATGATACCATTTTTTGGGACTTAGTTTATCGCGGGTCTGCACCTTCGAAGCGGATTTTTCCCATTGATCAATGACATGAGCGCCTGGCTTTCCGTCGTCGAACCATAAATCCCAGCCGCGAAACTTTTGTGATGGATCCATTTTTGCAATCACCGAGCCGGTCGGCGCTCCCTCAAACCAGACAAATCCGCCGTAGGTAACTTGATCGCCGCGGGCGAAATTTCCGATATTTCCGAGTTCGATTGGCTTTTCGGAAACGATGACGGCTTTGCCGAGGGGGCCGTGGATGCGGTTAGGCTCGGCGGGCCATTCTTTAGTAACGCCGTCGATGGTTCCGGTAATTTTTCCGTTATCAGAGATTAACGGCAGATGGATTGAGAGAGTGGAATCGATTTCATGAGAACCTTGTTTCGCTGTGCTGGTGAGCCATGCTTGGTAATCATTTTTCGCTGCGGCTTTACGAGATTCGATACGTTTATTTACATCTGAAATTTTTACTTGGAGTTGGTTCCATGGTTCGCGGTCTTCTGGGAGTGGAGCGAGGATAGATGGTGGATGATTTGCGTTATTTCCATCCAAGGCAGACATTGTGTTGTTCCGGAAAAACGCGGTGAGTTGATAGAATTCTTTGGTCGAGAACGGATCGAACTTATGATCGTGGCAGGATGCACAGCTTGCTGTTAGGCCGAGCCAAGCTGCGCCGATGGTATCGACTCGATCGGTTGCATAAATGGCTTCGTATTCTTCTGCGATCGCACCGCCTTCACCGGTGGTAGAGAGGCAGCGCAGGAAGCCGGTGGCGATTTGCTGATCGAGAGTTGGTTTGGGGAAAAGATCGCCGGCGATTTGTTCGGTGGTGAACTGGTCCCAGGGCATATTGTCGTGAAATGCCCGGATGACCCAATCGCGGTAAGGCCAAATGGCGCGGTAGTTATCAATATGGATACCATGAGTATCGGCGTAGCGCGCAGCATCCAGCCAATGACGGGTGAAATGCTCAGCACTGGCGAAGGTTTCTAACATTCGATCCGCCTCGGCGGAAATCGCAATATCTGGATCTTTATCGTAGGCGGCGACGAAGGCGTCGGTGGCGCTTGGCTCAGGTGGAAGTCCAGTGAGATCGAAGCTCAAACGACGATGGAGCCTACGCGCATCTTCAGATTCGTTTGGCTTGAGACCAGCGTCCGTAAGCTTTTCGTAAATAAAACCATCGATGGGCTTTTCTGACCAATCGTTCTTTGGAGGATCCGTTCTTACGACGGGTTGGTAAGACCAATGCCCTTCGTATTTAGCTCCCTGTAAAATCCATTTTTCGATTAAAGCGATTTCACGTGAGTTCATGACCTTATGGCTTTCCGGTGGAGGCATGACCTCGTCCTTGTCCTTGGAGGTGATTAATTTTACTAACTCGGAATCAGCAGGGTTTCCTTTGAGGATAACTGGAGAACCGAATTCGCGAACTTTGAAAGCTTCCGCCTCAATATCTAGGCGCATAGGTTCTTTATCTGGCTTACGTGTGCCGGAATCTGGTCCGTGGCAATGGTAGCAATATTCAGAAAGAATCGGTTGAATGTGCTCATTGAAGGAGACGACTTCTGGCAATGTCATCGGGTTTTCTGTGGCTTTATCCGCAGCTTTTTCAGATAATACGGTTGCGTCCTCTTTACAGCCTAAAAGCGGCAGAAAGAGAGCGATCAGAGAAGTATAGATGACTTTCATCAGGGGAAAACAGGATTGAGATTTCATTCAATACCGGAAATTGGGCGTGATCTATCAAACAAAACACAATTTCTGCTACAATTTAGTAAAAAAAGAACCTACTGGCAAATGATAATCCCCGTTGATTCGGGTATTTCTCATGAAATGGTTTTTCGGTGGAATTCTTCATTGGACTTTGTGCTTGGAAACTTAGAGTGCGGTTCATGAAACGCCTTTTCTTGCTCGATGGCATGGCCCTGATTTATCGGGCGCACTTTGCCTTCATCCAAAATCCGATCCGTAATTCCAAAGGTGTCAATACTTCCGCGCTCTACGGTTTCATCAATACCTTACTCTCGATTTTAGAAAAAGAAAACCCATCGCACCTTGGAGTGGCGTTTGATACCTCGGCGCCGACCGCGCGCCATATACGTTATCCCGCTTACAAGGCCCAGCGCGATGAGATGCCAGAAGAACTGGCTGCGGCAATTCCTCATGTGAAAGCCCTCTGCCGTGCATTCGCCTTGCCGGTGCTGGAGATCGATGGCTTTGAGGCGGACGATTTGATAGGAACTTTAGTGAAACGCGCCGAGCTAGATGGCTTCGAATCCTACATGGTCACGCCGGATAAAGATTTCGCACAGCTGCTTTCCGATACGACATTTATGTGGCGCCCTGGCCGCAAGGGCACGGATCATGAAGTGATTGGATTAAAGCAACTTCCAGAAATCTGGGGAGTTTCAGAGCCTCATCAAATCATCGATCTATTGGGTCTGATGGGGGATGCGTCCGACAATATTCCTGGCGTTCCAGGTATCGGACCGAAAACCGCGCAAAAACTCATCGCTGATTTTGGATCGATTGAAAACCTTCTTAAAAACACCGATCAACTGAAAGGTAAGCAGAAAGAAAACATCGAAGCCAATGTGGATCAGGCGCTGCTCTCTAAGGAGCTCGCTACGATTATCATCGATTGCCCTCTCGAGGTGACTTGGGACGAGTTGATTATCTCTAAACGTGACGATGAAGCGCTCAAGCAACTGTTTACGGATTTTGAATTCCGCACGTTAACCAAGCGGCTTTTTGGAGAAGAAAAAAACTCTGTGGAGTCGTCGAGTCATGCGCAACAAGAGCCTGCAGCCACGCTCTTTGATACATTTAAAACGATTCGCGAAGTCCCACACTCTTACACCCTAGCTAATACACCAGCTCTGCAAGAAGAGCTCTTCAGGCAACTGACTGCGCAAACAACATTCTGTTTCGATATCGAGACTACGTCATTAGATCGCCACTCAGCGAAACTGTTAGGGATCGCATTTT
>CAWUUP010000197.1:0-5900 GCA_963925255.1 uncultured Luteolibacter sp. | reverse complement strand
GAGCGCGAGCAATTCATCAATGAGGCGAAGGGGGAATACAATAAGGTGATTCCTAAGGCCAAAGGGTTGGCTGATCAGCGGGTCTCTGCCGCCGAGGGTTTTGCCATCCAGCGTATCAACGAGGCGGAAGGCGACGTGGCTCGCTTCAAGGAGCTTCTGATTCAGTATGACAAGGCTCCAGCAATTACCAAGCAGCGCCTCTATTTTGAAACAATGAACGAGGTGCTACCAAGCCTCGGCTCGAAAATCATTCTGGACGAGGATGCGAAACAATTCCTCCCACTCCTCAACATCAAGTAATCTTCCCATCAAAAATTTTCCCACATGAAAACCATCTTCATTTTCCTCATCCTATTCGTCGCTGCCATCCTTGGGATGAGCAGCGTCTACACCGTAGACCAGACCGAGCAGGTCTTCATTACCGAGTTCGGCAAGATCGTTGGTAAGCCGATCAACTCGAATCCGGAGGTCAACGAGGCGGGCCTGCATTTCAAAAAGCCATTCATCCAAACCGTCAACCGGATCGAAAAGCGCATTCTCGAATGGGACGGCCCCGTCACGGAAATGGCCACAGGCGACAAGCTCTACATCACGGTGGACTGCTTTGCTCGTTGGCAGATTTCCGATCCGCAGGTCTTTTTTGAAAAGCTCACGAATGAGCGTACAGCGCTTTCCCGACTCGACGACCTGATCGGTAGCGCGACTCGCGGCGTCATCGCCTCTCACGATCTCATCGAGGTCATACGCAACGAGAAGGATCGTAAACCGATCCGGGACGAGGAGCTCGTCGCCGCGGATCCGAGCATCGGGACGCTACCGCCCATTCGTTTCGGCCGGAGCGAACTCGAACTCCAGATCCTCGCCGCCTCAGCGCCAAAGGTGAGGGCGCTCGGTATCGAGCTGCTGGATGTCCGCTTTAAGCGTATCAACTACAAGGCCGGAGTGATTGATAAAATTTTTGCCCGGATGTCATCTGAGCGGCTTCAAATCGCCGAGCGCTTCCGCTCGGAAGGGGCAGGGGAGGCTGCTAAAATTCTCGGCCGCAAAGACCGTGAACTCCTTTCGATTCAGTCCGAGGCCTACCGCAAAGAGCAGGAAGTGAAGGGCAAGGCGGATGCTACGGCCACGGGGATTTACGCGAACGCCTACAACTCAAGCGCATCGGCTGCGGATTTCTATCAGTTTGTCAAGACGCTGGAGACCTACAGCAAGACGCTAAAGAAGGACACCACCGCCATTTTCACGACCAACAGCGATCTGTTCCGGCTGTTGAAACATGTGGAGAAACCGGTGACTGCGGAGAATCCCTGATCGCTGATTCTGCTGTTGGTGGCAAGTCCGCAACCAACTTGTTCATGCATAAAGCAACAGCTGCAGGGATCATAAATTTATGGATAAACTTGGGTTGTGAGTCATTGAACCGCCAAGGAAGACAAGTTAGCTAAGTATAAAATACTTTGGGTTGATCTTAAAAACTTGGCGATCTTTGCGAACTTCGGGGTGAAAAAAATCACATCACGCTCCGGATGGATTTGATGGTTTGGATCGCGGCGGTTTTCGGATCTGGAAGTGGGAAGATTTCGGCGGAGATATGGCCGCTGTATTCGATTTCTTTGAGAGCCGAAACGATGGGAGTCGGATCTGTGTGACCGAAGCCCATGGCGCGGCGGTTGGAATCGGCGTAGTGGACGTGGCCGACGTATTTTCCTGCTGCGCGTATGGATTTGGCGAGGTCGGTTTCCTCGATGTTCATGTGGAAAAGGTCGGCTAGAAGTACGATATTATCTAATGAATTTGCTTTGATGAAATCGGCGCCATCGGTGAGACGATTGATTAGGTTGGTTTCGTAGCGGTTGAGTGGATCGTAAATGAATGGAACGTTGTATTTTGCGGCGGTTTTACCGGCGATAATCAGTGCGTCGGCTAACCACTCGAGAGCTTGTTCTTTGGAAGCTTCTCCGCCGTGTTTCCCTTGCATGGAACCGAGAATGGCGGGTGCACCGAGTTGGCCACCGAAGGCGATCATTTGTTCGATGAAGTCGAGAGCGGCGACGCGTTTATCTAACGAAGGATCGGTAATCGAGAGACCGTGTTTCACCATGCCAGCATCGGTGCCGATGGCAGCGATGCCGAGTCCGTGACTCTTTGCGAGGGCTTCGATTTTATCGACCGAAATATAATCGGGGCCTGGAAGGAAGAGTTCAACATCATCGAAACCCGTTTCTCTCGCGAGAGCGAAGGCTTGGGCTAGGGGTTCGTGGAAGACGAAGGGACCAGCAGCTGCTTCAGGGACTTGGCTCAGAGTGACTGCGGTGCGCATGATGATTTCATAAGAGGTTCAACGCAAAACCGCAAAATTCGCAAAGGGTCGCAAAGCTGAGGTTGAGTATTTATCTGGTTTCTGGATTCCGGATTTTATCAGGCTGACTCCAAGATAATGTTTCCGTAGGCAGTGGTATCGCCGGTGCGGATTAGGCCGATGGCATTGGGGACGAGCTTTTTGAAATCGTTGTGCGGGAGACGGGTGACTTCAACGTTTGGATAGAGTCCTTTGAAACTATCGAACGAGGTTTCGTATTTTTGAACAACTTCGGTTGGGTTGGTGGTGAGGAATTCCTCGGCATGCCAGATCCTGCCGACTTTGAAGTTATCGTGAAGAAGATCGAGGAGATCGGTAATCGTTGGGATGCCGCGGCAGAGTGTAATGTCTACAGTTTCGATCTCGTCCCAATAAGGAAATGCCCAGTCAGCGATGACGATGGTGTTGGTGTGACGGATGCGAGCGAGGAGGTGGAGAACGTCTGGATTGAGGATTCCTTTTTGGAGCATTTTTTTGAGTGGTGAGATTTGAAAAGTGAAGAGTGAAATTTGGAAATATGCCAGTAGGGAATTACAACCCGTGCTTGGCTTTGACTTGCTCGATTTCTTCGGTGAGGGCGGACCAGCGGGTGTAAGCTAAGTCTAGGGTTTTGGTGACTTTTTCGACAGCGTTGGTGGTGGCACGGAGCTTTTCGGCAACGCCTGAAACATCATCATTGGAGAGCGCTTCGGTAAGGGTAGATTGTGCTGCCTCTTGCTCGGCAATCTTTTCTTCGAGTGATTCTAGTTCCTTTTCTAAAGGGGTGAGAATTTTAGTGCGTGCCTCGCGAGCTAGAGCTTCGAGGCGGCGTTGATCCTTACGATTGACTCCGGGAATGGATTCGGGTCTCGGAGTTTCTTTTTTTAATTCCGCATCCGCTGTGGTGCGTGGCGGAGATTTTATAGGAGAAGATGCAGACGGGACGTCCACGCTTCCTTTCTTATCGAGGTAGTAAGCGATGTTTCCATGAAAAAGACGTGGCTCTTCGCCGGGACGGAATTCGATGGTTTTGGTAACTAGGGTATCGAGGAAATCCCTGTTGTGAGAAACGATCATCACACTACCCGGATAATCTAACAATGCGCGTTGCAAGACTCCCTGAGATTGCATGTCGAGGTGGTTGGTCGGTTCGTCGAGGATGAGGAAGTTCGCAGGTTTGAGTAACATGCAGGTCAGCGCGACGCGTGAGCGTTCACCTCCGGAAAGGACCCCGACTTTTTTGAACACGTCATCACCAGTGAAAAGGAAGCAACCGAGAATGTTACGGACGAGCGGCATAGCATCGCGGGAAGCGACAGCTTGCACGGTTTCAAGAATCGTAAGTTCAGGATCGAGTTCGTCGGCGTGGTTTTGCGAGAAAAACGATGGTGAGACGTTGTGGCCGAGAACAACCTTTCCGGTATCGGGGGCTTCTTGGGCTGTGACGAGTCGGCAGAAAGTGGATTTACCTGCACCGTTCGGACCGACGATGGCGAATTTGTCGCCTTTGTTAATTTCAAAATCGAAGCCGTTGAAAATCTGAAGTGGGCCGTAGGCTTTAGCGACGTTTTCGACTTTAGCTACCGTATGTCCGGAGTTTGGTGGAGGTGGGAATTTAAAATTCATCACAGCATCATCGCGTTCGGGTTGCGGAATACGGACGACTTTTGCGAGTAGCTTGATCCGTGATTGGACTAGCGTGGCTTTGTTAGCTGAGGCGCGGAAGCGATCGATGAAGCGTTGGGATTCCGCGATCTCGCGTTGTTGCGCGGTGTATTGCTTAAGTTGAATTTCTTTGCGTAAAACTGACTCTCTCTCGAAGTAAGAAAAGTTACCGGCGTATTCCTCGGCGCGGCCGTGGGCGAAAGCGATGGTGCGAGTGCAAAGGGTATCTAACAAGGCGCGATCGTGGGAGATGAGTAGAATTGCACCAGGATAGTTGACGAGGTATTGCTCGACCCAGATTTGCGTTTCGATATCGAGGTGGTTGGTCGGTTCGTCGAGGAGGAGGATTTCGGGTTGTTGGAGAAAAAGCTTCGCCATCGCGATCCGCATTTGCCAACCACCAGAGAATTCCGAGCAATCCCGTTTGAAATCTTTTTCCTGAAATCCGAGACCTTTGAGAACCGATTCGATTTTCGGTTTCATCAACGATGGATCATTAGCGTAGAGTTTCAGCTCGAGTTCGCCGATTTCTTCCAGTAGATCGCCGTAGGGTGAGGAGCGTGGATCCATTTTGATCAACTCATCCGATAAGCGATCGACCTTTTCCTTGAGTGCCATGATCTCACCGAAGGCAGATTCGGTTTCCGTCCATAAGCTGCGGCCTTTGACGTGAATTCCTTCCTGTGGTAGGTAGCCGACTTTCGTTCCTTTAGGTGCGCTGATGATTCCAGAGCTCGGCGGAATGATTCCTGCGATGCATTTCATCAACGTCGATTTTCCGGCTCCGTTGTGTCCGGCGAAGGCGATGCGTTCGCGCGGCTGGACGGAGAAGGAGAGGTTATTAAATAGGATGCGCGGACCGAACTCGACGCGAAGTGCTTGGACAGAAATCATGAACGCGGGGAGGTTGCACACCCGTGGCTATTGGTCAAGCCGTGGAACGCGTTCTAGGAGAATGTTCTGACCGAAGAAAGTCCGCCGTCTGCATGGAGGATTTGGCCGGTGATGAAGGATGAGGCATCGGAAAGGAGGAAAGTGGCTAACTGGGCGATATGATTAGGATCTCCAATGGTTTGGAGTGGGTGGCGTTTTTCGGCGGCTTCGCGTTTGGCCTCGTTGCCGAGAAGTGGAGCGGCGAGGGGAGTATCGGTTAGGGATGGAGCAATTGCGTTGACTCGGATTTTCGGAGCGAGTTCGGCGGCGAGGGATTTGGTTAAACCTTCAACCGCTGCTTTTGCGGAGGCGATGGAGGCGTGGAAGCTCATGCCTTGTGCAACCGCAACGGTTGAAAACAGAACAATCGAAGCACTGTCGGATTTTTTCAAAGCAGGCAAAGCGAACTGGATCGCTTGAGCGGCGCCAAGGCAGTTGATTTGAAAATCTCTCAAGAAATCCTCGCGGGTTAGGCGATGGAACGGCTTGAGAGTGATCGTGCCAGGAAAGTAGATTAGACCGTCAAGGGACTCGGGTAAGTCCAAGGCAGTGGGATTTTCTGCGTCAAATGGCTGAGCGGATATACCTAGTTCAGAAAGTGCAGAGTCGGATCGCGAGGCGACGGTGAGATGGTGTCCTTGGGATTGGAGTTGTTTAATAGTCGCTAGACCGATACCAGAATTGCCGCCGATGAGTAGGATGTTGGACATATTGGGAATAAATGCTGAAAAACTGAAACGCTGAAAATCTGAAATATATGGGACACTTTTAAAAAGTCCTCAGGGTTATATTAACCGCTAGGATGGATTGGGGATTAGTCAAATTGAAAAAGGATACGGTCAACACGCCGTGTTGACTGTTTTTTTTGATTAGGGAGAGAAAGAAGGTCGTCTGAGTAAGTTTCACTTCTTTTACGGTGATCGTGCATTGGCGTTTAAATTTAGGTCGCCAGCGGCGTGGCGAC
>CAWUUP010000196.1:0-5288 GCA_963925255.1 uncultured Luteolibacter sp. | reverse complement strand
AGAGGGCGCAAAACCTTGTGAGTAATAGCGAACATTCAGATTTGGCAAAGCGAATAGGTTTGGACGGAGTGAAGCAGAGTCAAAGGGGAGGGAAAGTTATGTCGCGAGAGCGAATATGTAAAAAGACGGAATGCTCATCTTCAGATAGTGAAGTTATGCGGAAATAGATTTTACTAGAGCTTCGCGGATGCTGCTGATCTGTTCGATGGAAAGTGAGTTGGGGAAGAGGGCTCCGAGGATGACGAGGCCTTGAGAATTTTCACAAGGGATGAGTTCGAGATTAGCAGAAGGGCCAAATTTGACGCGGACGTTGTGAGGTTGACCTGCTTGAAGGATGAGATCACGAGCGATGAAGTGGAGGCGGCCGTGATGGCTTTCATCGAAAATAACTGCTCCCGTATGATCCAAAATGAAGATTTCTTTCGCTCCAAAATGTTCGGTGAGCCAGTTACGAAAATTCACAAAGCGGCTATCGGAAACGGTGGTTACTGGTGCAGCGGATACCACTTTGACGATTGGCTGTGAAACCACAGCAATAGGTTTCTGTGGTTCGGCAGGAATTTGTGGCGCTGTAAATTCTGGTGCGGGCTCATCCGTATCGACGAATCCGACGAATGATGTATCGAAGCCGGGATCTTTAGATACAACTTGAGTTTGCTCAGCGGGACGGATGAGATTTTCGGCGAGTTGTCGGACTTCATTTGGGTCCAACCATGGATTGATCGTATCCATTATTTTTTCTGAGGAAAGGGTTGGTAATTTGATTTTTTCAGTTTTGCCTGAATATCATCACGGATCGCATCGAAAACGTTTTCTGTGATTTCACCGCCTTCAAGGATCGCAACGGGCAGGCCCTTTGCGCTTGCGCGGATGAAGATGTCATCGCGAGGGACGGCGGTTTTGAAGAGCATTTCTTCAGGAAGGAGTTCGCGAAGCGCTGAGGCAGCTTCATGGCTTTCCTGAAGATTGTATTGAAGCATCGTTAGACAAATCCCAAGCACGTGGAGGCGCGGGTTGATGATGCGAATGCGGTTCAGGCCTTCCAAAAGTTTTGGGACAGATCGGATACCCAGCGGCTCGGCTTGTTGGGGAACCATCACCGCATTGGCTGAGGCGATGATGTCATTGCTAATTCCAAATAAACCCGCAGCGGTGTCGATGATGCAAATGTCATATCCACGAGTGGCGACTTGGCTGAGAAACGTGCGGACGCGAGTGAGGTGAGAGCCGGATGAACCATTTCCTGCTTCGTAGTCACTAGCTTGTCCAGCGGCAACGAGTGAGAATGTTTTCAGACGGGTTGGAACAATCAAACGATCCATCGAAATGCTTGGATCTGCCAGGTAATCATAAAATCCAGCCAGCAATCGCGACTGGCGAGTTAGAGATAAACCAACAGAGCCTTGAGGATCGGCATCGATGAGCAAGGTATTGAAGCCCGCACGAGCGAAGGCGTGGGCGAGGTTGATGGAAAGTGTGGTTTTACCCACACCGCCTTTTTGGCTTGAGATGGCGATACTGATCACGCGGAAGTAATTTCGAGTTGCAGGAGAATATCGAAGCGGGAACCCAGCGAAAGTCTTTTCTTTTTGTTGGTAAGATTCTTTAAAATTAGCGTTTGGTTGGCAGTTTTGAATGTTCAGGTGAATCCGTGCTCTTCGCTTGCATTATCGCTGGAAACGATGGTTACATACTGAGCGTCGCTAGATTTCCAAAAGCCCTTATGATTTTCCGTTTTTTCACATTGTTTAGTATCTGTTGCCTTTTCTCTTTAGCTCAGGCATCTGCCGACACGATTTTGCTGCGCAATGGTGAGAGCTATGATGGTGAAATTATTTTAGAAGACGATACCACCTATCTACTTGAGGTTGAGGTCAAAAAGGGAATTAAGGATGAGAAGAAATTTCTAAAAAGTGATATCAAATCGATCACCAAGCAGGGTCCTGACGTATGGGAATTTAAGAAACTGGAAGAATTGACTCCGGTGCCTGATCTACTTGGGGTGGTTGATTATGAGGAGAGGTTAAAAATAGTGGAGAAATTCATCAAAAATTTCCCACGTAGTGAAAAGCTTAAAGACGCCAAAATGATCCAAGAGAATCTGAAGGAGGAACTTGAAATTGTACGTGCTGGAGGGATAAAACTTTCCGTTAAAATGGTCACGGCAGATGAGTATTTAGCGACAGCCTATACTTATGATCAATTGATTGCCGTGCGGAAAATTTATCGCGATATAAGTAACCAAAATTTCCTTGGCGCGTTGCGTTTGTTCGCCGATTACGAGACTAAATTTCCGAATGGCAATTCAAGGGACGAACTTATTTCAAAGATCAAACAGGTTTTATTATATTACAAATCTAGCTTGAATAAGAGTTTGGCGAGTTATGATGCTCGGTTAAAATCACGTGAAGCAGGTTTGGTGCGTATGTCGGTTGACGAAAGAATGCTCACTCAGCGTGCGCTGGATGAACAAATGGCAAGTTTAGTAAAGAGATTTAATGCCGAAAAAACCATGAAGAATGTATGGATTACGCCGGATGCGTTTCACAAAGAATCCTTGGTTGAAGCGTTGCGTCAGGTTGATATTGAAAATAGACGTCTCAATAGCCCTGCGAAAAACAATTCAGAAATGATATCCTTAGAGGACAGTTATTCCGAAGCTTGGGAGAAACTACCTGGAGCATCACCAGAGGATCAGAAGATTATTTTAGAAAAACTGAAGCGTGAGCGGATGCCTGAGCCTTATATGACGATGCTCATAGGACGTATTAATTTAGAACAGTAGAACAATTTTATTAAAAGTTATGAGCCAACGAATTGCGAAAAGTAGCAGAAAAACCGCCGAAACCAAGATCGATTTAAGTGTGGATCTCGATGGTGAAGGTTCATCCGAAATTAAGACGGGAATTCCGTTTTTTGACCACATGTTGACATTATTTTCGAAGCACGGACTGTTTGATTTAAAGCTTTGCGTGGAAGGTGATATCGATGTTGATTTTCATCACACGATCGAAGACACGGGAATTGTGCTCGGTGAGTGCATGCGCGAGGCGTTGGGGACGAAGGAGGGGATTTGTCGCTATGGCTGTGCTTATTTGCCGATGGATGAAACTTTAGTGCGCGTGGTGGTGGATTTGAGTAATCGTCCACACTTGGAGTTCCGTGCCCCAGCTGGGACACCTTCTGCTCCTAATATGCCGTTTTCATTGGTGGAGGAGTTTTGCCGCGCATTGGCATCGAACCTTCGTGCAAACATTCACGTTGAGGTTTTGTATGGCCGCGATGGTCACCACGTTGCTGAAGCTGTTTTCAAAGGCTTGGCAAGAGCACTTCGTCAAGCTTGTGAAAAGGATGCGCGGGTCAAAGGAATTCCTAGCACTAAAGAAGCTTTGTGAAGATTGGATTGTTAGATTACGGCGGTGGAAATCTCCGCAGTGTAGCAAATGCTTTGCACGCGCTTGAGGTGGATCCCGTGGTTGTGAGTCAACCAGATCAGCTTGAAGGACTCACGCATCTTATACTTCCTGGTCAGGGAGAGTTTGGTGATGTGATGGCACAGTTGTCTAAGCGTGGTTTGGTTGATGCTCTGAAACAGTGGCTCAATGCTGGTAAACCTTATTTCGGGATCTGTGTCGGTTATCAGATATTATTTGAAGGCAGTGTCGAGGCGCCAGGAGTTGACGGACTTGGATTGATCAAAGGTAGCTGTGTTCGTTTCCGCGAGGAGGCAGGAAAGAAAATTCCACAAATGGGTTGGAACGCCGCTTGTCCGGATAAGCCAGTTTCACATTTCTGGGATGGTCTAGGCGAAGAGCCGTATTTCTACTTTGTGCATTCATTTTATCCAGTGCTTGAAGATCCAACATGGCACGTATCACGGACCAATTACGCCGGTGAGGTGTTTGCGGCTTCCGTAGAGAAGGGGAAAATTCTTGCTTGCCAGTTTCACCCAGAAAAAAGCCAAGACGCGGGTTTACGTTTGATCCGTAATTTTTTAACGGAAGGTTGATTCTCTTGATTAGTGATCAACCCAGAGAGTGCGTATAGTGCATTCATGGGGCAGGATTCCCCAAGAACGGTCTGGGGCTGGAATCATCAGCTACAAATAATACCGCCGGCCGGACTCGAACCGGCACGCCTTTGAAAGCAACGGATTTTAAATCGGACGCGCAAAATTCTTTTCCTTATAGAATATAGGCTTTTTCTGACCATAAAGACCAACTTTCACCATGTTCTTGACTTCTAAGGGCAAAACTTGCACTAATGACGAAGGCAAGGCTTGCGGGATTTGTGGGGGGTGAGAGACAACCCCCTTTCCCCTTCCCAGACCGGCTCTCCAGTGTATTCTGCACCAGGTGAAAAAGCAAATTCCTAGCAGTCAGTAAAAAGCAAATTCCTAGCATTCATGCCGCAGAAGTTCTCAGAAAGCTCCTAAATTCCCTTTTTTTATTTTCAGGGAAAGATAAGGCAAACAGGTAAAAAACACCTATTTGCTTTATCACCTTGAAACTTCTGCTAGTTACGGGTGCTGCTGGAGTTATTTTCTTCAGCTATAAGCCTACCTACATTCTCAAATTCATCAATTAAGCTTTTACATCAAATACACCATGGAAAAATACACCAAACGTAGTGCTTTCAGAAGCCTTGCATTATCAACCATTTTCATCTCCAGCAGCCAAGCTAGCGTGCTCTGGGATACATCAAATCCTGGTATCGTAACGATGAATTGGAATGAAACTTTCACTATCTACGACGACAATCCTCTGTTTGGGGAGAGTTACCTATTTTTAGTATATGAAAACACATTTAATTCCAGCCCAGGAGATGCCTACTTGAGCGATATCACTGAACTCAATCAAACGGGATCTGTAAATGGAGCTGCCGCCTCACCCCTTATTAACCACCCGTTCTGGCAATATAGAGGAGGTCCAGAACTCGATTACGATCAAACCGACACACTCATCGGCTTAAAAAACCCTTACACCTTAGGGCTGTCTAATGGCGACACTTTCACGTGGACTGGATCTATGAAATTCACAGTCAATGGCACTACATTAATTGCCGCTGAAAACGCTCCTGTTACAGCTTATTTAGCAAATAATGCTGGACGAGTAGGCACAAACACAACGCTAACAACGCCAATAACTCCTAACGTGATCTCACAGGAAGTCTATGCCGGATTTACGGATTACGGAGTTGAGACCATCAAGTCTTATACAAAAGCGGCTCTCAGTATGCCAGGCTACAGCAAAGACGGATCGGCTCGTTCGGTCAGAATCCCAGTAGGC
>CAWUUP010000195.1:0-10840 GCA_963925255.1 uncultured Luteolibacter sp. | reverse complement strand
GGATCGCTGGGGAGGTTTCTGGCATGAGATTTCGGTAAGATGAAAGGTGCTACATTGAACAATGTCGACACTGAATCAACCCCTGAGATCAGAGAAATGAGGATTTCATCTTTGGTTGAAACGGGACATCTCGCGCTGAGCTTCACGAAGCTCGACCTTTTTCTTCAGATCTTGGCGCAGGTCGGAATGGGTTTTTCCTTTACCGACTCCGATCTCAACTTTGACTCGGCGATTTTTCCAATACATTCGCAGGAGCGGAAGGGAGCAGCCTTTGATAGCTGTTTCGGCGGAGAGTTTGAGGATTTCCCGCTTGTTGAGTAATAAGCGCCGAGGGCGTTTGGATTGGTGGTTAAACCATTCACCGGCGGTTTGCCACGGCTGGATATCGCAGCCGTATAGAAAAACCTGATGACCTTCCACGCGGGCAAAGGCATCAGATATATTGATTTTCCCGGCACGGATCGATTTTACCTCTGTACCTTTGAGTTCTAATCCAGCTTCGTATTTATCGAGGATGTTGAAATCCCGACCGGCCTTGCGGTTGGTTGCGATTTCTGCACTCATTAGCTGGAAGAATCTACCCCATGGGGTGATCCCAATTAAATCGCCATCGGCTTGTGCACGAGCTTGATCTTACCTTCGATGATTTCAGTAAGAGCAATATCTGCAGCGCCCATGCTAGGTACGGTTGGGATCAGAGGTGACCGTCCGCTGTTGAGCTGACGAACCCTTTGAGATACAAGGTTAATAAGGACCAATGGGTCGGTGACAATTTCTGCAGCTTGGTCGACAAGTTCGCTTTTCATAGTGGAGCCAGGTAGTTGCGAGGTTTGCCGTGTTTGCTCAAAAGATACGAGGTTCTCAGGATCAGTGGACACGGCTAGTTCGCTCAAAAGAGGTTATTAAGTCGGAGACGGGCTGGGTTTGAAACCAGAGGCCGGGCTTCTTTGCAAGAGCAAACTCTCTTGTGACACCGAAATGCCCTTATTTTTGCTAAAAACCTTGGAGAATAGGTCAAATGAGAGGATTTTCACGTTTCTGTGGCACGTGGACTCATTCAGACGCCGCGAGGGTTTGCTGAAGGGCTTGGCGGTAGGAGCGGAGGCTTTCGGTGGGATTGAGAGTGAGGGCTTTGTCGGCGGCGACTATGGCTTCGGCATAGCGAGATTGGCCAACGTGGAGGCGCGTGAGCTCGACGTATGCTGCGTAGGCGGTGTCGGCATCTGCGGCGGCGCGTTCGAATAGAAGCTCGGCGGAGTCGGGTTGTTTCGTATCAGCGAAATGTTTGGCGAGGGTTAGTAGGGCTTTGCCGTCGGTTGGGTCTTCTTGGGTGAGTTTGTTGAGCAGGGCGATGCCAGCGGCGACGTCTTCGTTGGAGGCGATGAGGTAGCGGGCTTTCGCAATACTCAGTAGGCGATCAGGTTTTTCTGTTTTAGTGCGCCCTAAGAGATTTTTCACAAGTTTCCATTTTTCCTGCAAGCTGGCGGTCTGGATCAAGCGCAGAACAGCCGTGGTAGAGGGGAGGGCGGCTTTACTAGAAAATGCTGCGTCGATGGCGGTTTGTGCGGATTCGTTACGATTCGCGCGCAGGTGGAGATCGGCAAGTGTTAGGGTTGGATCTGCGGTGAGCAGCTTGAGACGGAAGGGAAGTTCCAATGCTTTGACGGCTTGATCGGGCTGATCGAGTTCCAGGTGGATATTGGCTTTGAGAACGGAGTAAGAAGCCTCCAGTGGGCGCTGGCGGATGACTTCTTCTAACAACGCGATGGCTTCGCCTTTTTCATTGAGGTGCTGCAGGCATTGAGCGATCCCAGCTTTCCATTCGGCGACGTCTGGTTCGGTAACCTGCGCTAGACGATAAGATTGCAGGGCGCTGGCAAATTCTTCACGAGAGAGGCGGCAGTAACCGAGGAGGCCGTAGGTGGAGCCTTCCGAATCACCGAGGCGGATGGCCTCGGTAAGGTGACTGAGGGCTTTTTCTAAATCGTTTTCGCGCACGAATGCGAGTGCGAGATTCCGATGCGCACGGCGGAAAGACGGGTAGGATTTGAGGGCTACCTCGTAGGCAATAATCGCGTTTTTCGTGTCGCCAGTTTCGAAGTAAAGGTTCGCGAGGTTGAAAGTTAATGCAGCGGAAGATTTTGTTAGTTCATTCGTTTTGATTTTTTCTAAAGCTAGGGTGCGTTTGTCCTGCGCCATGAGTTTTTGGATTTCAATAAGGAGACCGCGTTCTTCTGTGGTAACGTTGGGTTCGATGCGTGCTTCGATACGATACGAACCGTTAAACGATTTTAAGAATGCCTCATCTTTCCAATAGGAGGTGGAGAGAGGAAGAGGCTCGGCGGAAAAGGCTAGAGATGCAGAAAGAAGTAAAAACGAGACAACACATGATGTAAGCAGATGCTGGTTAAATTTTTCACAGCAGAGCCGAAGAGGTCGCAGAGCGAACGCAGAGACTGGATTAATTAGGAGAATTTGCATGTTAGTGAAATTTATTTCTCGATCACGATGGGCCACAGCATGATGGCTTTGACGGCTTTTCCGTTGTGTTTTGGTGGAGTGAAACGTGCACTGAGTGCGACGTTTCGGGCGGGCTCGATAAGTTCTGGGTGAGTGAATGATATGACGCGGCGGACTCTGACAGAGCCTGTGGCGGAGAGGTCGACTTCAAAGGTGACCGTGCCGCTTTTTACACCTCTTTTGGCAAGCGAAGAGGGGAATGCGGTTAAGCCGTGGCTGAGGAGACGCGGAATCCCATCGAGCTCACTTGCAGAATATTGGGTTCTCTCAACTGGTGGAGGCGTGGGTTTGGTTGGGGTCGAAATTTTCGGATGTGTGCTTGCAATCACGGGAGCAACTGGCAGCGGAGCGGGCGCTAGGTCGGCAAAGAAATTTTCCACCGTTGCGGTGATGTCCATGGGAATCTGCGCTTGTGGGATTGGAACTAGGGTCGGATCCGGTAAGGAGCTGACTTCAGTGAGGGCTGGGGGAGGCGGCGGCGCATCTGGCTGTGGCTCGTCCATCGGCGGAGGCGGAGGCTGCTCGAAGATTACAGTTTCAACCTCGCGAATTGTAAGATCTGGAGTGATTGAGTGCATCGTAAACAGGCGTGCTGCTCCAAGCACCGCAAGGAGGATAGCGGAGGCTATAATGCCGATGATGGTGGATCTAAGATTCAAACTTTAAAGTTTAGAATTTTCATTTCTCAGTGGCTAGCGAAACGGAGTTGGCACCGGCGAGTTTTGCGGAATCAATGACCTTGACGGTGGCTTCGGTGGGCGTAGAAGCATCTGCGCGGATGATGACAGGTGAATCTGGCGTTTCCTCTAACAGGGCAGCGATAACCGCACGGACTCCGTCTTGGCCGATTTCGCGTCCGCCTTGCCAGACACGGGATTCGGATGTGACGGCGATCAGGATAGCTTGGCGATTGAGATCCTCTGAGGTTGCCGCACGAGGTTTAGAAATTTTGACGCCGGTTTCTTTCACGAACACTGTGGTCACGATGAAAAAAATCAACAACAAGAAGACGACATCGATCAGAGGAGAGATGTCGATGCTTCCGGAGGTTTCCGTGCTGGTGCTGTGGCGAAAGCGGCGCATGTGAGTTAGAGCGTGGAGCGTGGAGTTTAGAGTTTAGAGTTTAGAGCTAGACGTGTGTGGAGTTGTTTTTGGAGTTCGAGGTGGGTGATCTCGGTTTGGCGCTTCAGGAGGGCTAAGAGAAATGCGGCAGGGATTGCGATCACTAAGCCAGCTTGGGTGGTAACGAGCGCTTTGGAGATGCCGATTGAGATGGTATCGATGGGGGCAACATTTCCTTTAGCTATACCCGAGAAGGTGATCAGCATACCTGCGACGGTTCCCAGTAGTCCGAGTAAAGGAGCGGAGGAAATGAGCACAGCGAGGAAAGGAATGCGCCGCTCAACACTCGCCATTTGATCGAGTTCAAATGCGGCGTAAGAGCGTTCGACTTCACGTGGTGTGAGTGAATCTACTTCCGATGCTGATGCACTCTCTGTGAGAGTTGTAGTCACCCATTTATTATCTGCTACGGTATCTCTAGTAGATAAAAGCATTCTCCATACTTTAAACAAGATTGCATAGATCGCGACCGCTAGCACCAGCAGCGCCCAAAGCGTGAGGCCTCCTTCATACAGGGTTTGTTGGATCGCTTGTTTCACTGGAGTTGAAGTTGGAAATCACTTAGCTCTGAGACCGTTCACGAAGGAAAGGCCGAGGCGTTCGGTGGTTTGAACGATGCCTTGCGCGCGACGTGACAAGAAGGCGTGGAGGACGAGGGCAGGAATCGCGACGACGAGGCCGAACAAGGTTGTGATCAGTGCCTCGGAGATGCCGCCAGCGAGTGGTTTGGGATCACCGGAGCCGAAGAGGGTGATGAGGTTAAAGGTGGCGATCATGCCGGAAACTGTTCCGAGTAGTCCTAGAAGAGGTGATGTAGCAGCTGTGATTGCGATGGCTGGAAGAAGTGATGACGCTTTGCTCTGCACAGCCATGAGTTGTTCGTAGAGCGTTTCTTCTACGAGGTCGGCAGAGTTTTCTGAAACGGCTACGAGCTTCACCATGACTGGGCCGGCTGGGTGATTTAGTTCGCTAGCGAGTTGATGTGCTTTATTGCGATCACCCGTGCGAAGAGCGGCGAGAATGGCGATGATCCATGCATCAGTCGGTTTGCTGAGGCGGGCAAATTGAGAAAGCTTTATTAGTCCGAATGCGAGCGAGAGCAACGCGAGGAATATGATGGGCCAGATCCAAAGTCCGCCCTTACGAATCATATCTAGGAGTCCGGCATCAATTTCATCCATCGCACGGGCATTGCCGCCGGTGGGATCGAGCGGTAGGGTGACAGATTTTCCGTAGATCAGATCAGCAATATCTGCAGCGTCTCCGGGAATGTAGCGAGGGACCTCGTTGGACGTAGAACTGACGATATCACCACCTGTGGTTTTATCAACGGAGAGGAAATAGGAGACTGGACCAGAGGCGGCGAGGGTGCCTTCGTGGATTTCTCCGTATGGATCAACTGCCTTTCCGGGAGCGGTGGAGCCGCCTAGAAGTTGTTCGAGATGGCTGATCGAGGCATCAAGAATCGCGAGGCGCTGCTTCAATGAATCGGCAGGATCGCTAATCTCGGCTGCGAGTGTTTTAGAATCGATTTCAAGTTCGGGTGTGCCGGGGTTGGCGAGCGTTGCGGTTCTTAACGCATGGTCTTTTAGGAGTCCGGAAAGGTAGTTGGCATCTTGGCGGCGCGTAGCGAGATCGGTCCGGAGTTGGCGAAGTTCTTGGGATCGATCTTCTTTACTTAAGCGCGCGATTCTCACCAATCTGCGTTTCTCTAACAGAGATTGTTCCGTTTCTCTAAAATCTGCGGTGAGTCTTGGTTTCTCTGCTGCAATCGCTTGGCGGGTTTTTTCGAGAGTGGAGATGGCTTGCTTGAGATCGGCTTCTGCTTGCTTTAGAGCAGCGGTAACTGCGGTTTGCGCCTGTAAAGAAGTCGCTACAAATGCAAAGATAAGCAGGTAGCTACGAAGGGATACGAAGTTGGAAAGTTGCATGATCGTTGCCGGTTAGCGGATTTCTAATGGCAGGGTAACCATGGTTGGGGGACGTTTTTTATCGAGGGTTTCAAAGGCAACGGTGAGTTCGGAGCGGATCTCAGGTTTCGATTTCCATTCCCAACCATCTGCACCGGGCTGGCCGATGCCAGCTTGATCCTTGCGATCCATATAAAACGCCTGGGCGAGGCCAAGGTAGAGGACTTCGATTTCGCGACCTTCACGAATTTCAGTGGTGCGGGTGAAGCGACGATTGAATTGTTCCGCTTTTGCGAGAACTGCGAGAATAGAGCGAAGTGCATCGCGTGGTTCATCTGTAGGTTTCCATGCACGCAGCGTAGCGAGCTCGACTTCAGCTTCTTTTAACAGGTGCTGCGGGAAACGTTTCGCGAGACTTGTGATGCGTGGTAGATTCCGAGAAACTGCTTCGGCTGTCAGGTTACGTGCTTTTTTAAGCGCAGCGATCTCCGCTTTGATTTTCTCGGTTGGCTCCTCATGACCAAGGGCGGATTGGCCAGCTTGGTTGAGTTCTTCATCCAGGAGCTTGAACTCGCGTGTATGGAGATTGAGTAAGGCTGCGAATTCATCCTTACGTGCTTTCCAATCGAGACGCTCCTGAGACTCGGTAGTCTGAACATCGACAATATTGGAAATCGTCTCACGTAGCTCAACGACAGATGGATCTTGGGGCTCGGCATAAACCCATGAAGAAGATAGTAAAAAGAAGGATAGGAGGATGCGGGACATGGCTCGATTTTCTGATAAGTTCTTATAGATATTAAGCCTTAAATCAGAGCGTGGATGTTGGTACTTGTAAACCTAGGGTCAAATAAAAAGAACGTTTGGATGGATAGCATTTGTCCATAAGCGGCAGAATTCTCGAAGCGGTAGGGATTTACCCCATAGCAAATGAAATGCTCAGAGAATAGATTGTGACTATGAAATTCAATTTTACAAACGTCGCCTTTTTCGCACTCGCAGCAGCAGCTATTGCATTTATGACCTCAGGATGCGGTACGATGCATGGTTTTGGAAAAGATGTTAGCTCTGCTGGAAATCACATCGAGGAAGCTGCTCACTGATGAACTGTGGTCAGTAAACGATCAATCCGCCAATATATAATACTATGTTAATGACCTTTGCTATCGTCTTAATCATTCTTTGGGCACTTGGTCTTGTGACTGGTGCTACCATTGGAGGATTCATCCACGTCCTGCTTGTGATCGCGATCATCGTCATTTTGGTGAGAGTGATCCAAGGTCGCAGTGTGATATGAACACGTTGACACAATCGCATAACCGACAGAGCATAGGAATGCATCGAAAGGTCAACGGATCGTTGGGGCTTAACCCAAGAAAAATGTGAAATAATGAAGGATATAATTTCAGTTTTGATTGTGGAAGACCATACGATTGTTCGTGAAGGTCTGTGTGTGTTGCTCGGGCATGAATCTGATATAAAAGTAGTCGGGGAGGCCTCGGACGGACGGAAAGCGATAACCTTAGTTATGGAGTTGAAACCGGACGTGGTGCTGATGGATATCGCTATGCCAGAGCTAAATGGCCTGGAAGCAGCTCGTCAGATTCTTAATGAATTCCCCAAAACACGCATCATTATCCTGACTGCTCACAGCGATGACGTCTATGTTAACCGCGCGGTGGATTGTGGAGCTAAGGGGTATCTGTTGAAGCAAGATGCTACTCGCGATGTTTATCAAGCCATTCGTGAAGTGCATCGTGGTGGAATCTTTTACAGTTCATCGATTGCGAAACGCTTCACGCGCATGAATCCAAGATTGCAGAATCGATCTGGAAAATCGCAAATGAAACGCAGGATTCTAACATCTCGTGAAACGGAAGTGCTACAACTTGTGGCTGAGGGTAAGGCTAACAAAGAGACTGCGGCTGAGTTGCGTATCAGTATTAAGACTGTAGAAAAGCACCGAGGAAATCTGATGGAGAAGCTTGATATTCATGATACCGCGGGCCTGACTCGTTACGCTATTTCAGCAGGCATCATCGAGAGCAGCGTGCAAATCACCATGATTTAGAACGCCAACTGCTCCCGATGATAAATAACGCAAAACCTATCCTCTACGTTTGATTCGAATTAACGGTTTTCTGCATCGATCTTCGCCTTAGCGGCTTTAGCATCGGCATCGACTACAATTTTTTCAGCTTCTAATTGCGCCTTCATTGCTTCTTGGTCTGCTCTGATGTTTGCTTTATTAATGGCGGCATTCACATCGGTTTGTTCGATCGCATATTTTGCATCGGCATCGACTTTGTCTTTGCGTGAATCGATTACTGCTTGGTCGGCTTCTTTGGTATCGTTGATGGTGGATTTTTGTTTGTTGCAGCTAAGGGCAAGGACAACAAAGGCGGTGGTAATAAATGCACGTAAGATATTTTTCATAATATTTAATTTCTGTTAGGCTTAATGAACATATGAATTCTTAGGTGTATTATCCATGGGGTGTTATACCCATCGCTTAGCTGGTGGGTATAGACCCTATGGTGTTATAGATTAATGTTATCTAACTTCATTTTGCATGAGCGGGCTAGAGTTCCGTTCTTAAAAATGAAATTATTATGAAGACAAAACATCTTACACAAACCGCGCTTATTATATCAATCGCCATGTTCAATCCATTGTTATCCGCGCAGGATGCAACGGCTGAAAAATCCGTGCTTGAGGAAAAAGCTACAGTGCTACCCGGCACACTCACCACAGTCGTGGCTGATAGCGCAACCTTCTCTGTTCTCACAAAAGCCCTAAAGGCTGCGGATCTTGATATGACTCTTGGAGGTAAGGATGAGTTCACGATTTTTGCCCCAACTGACGATGCGTTCGGTAAGTTGCCTACAGAAACCCTAACGAAGCTCCTGCTTCCTGAAAACAAAGAGAAACTTCGCATGTTGCTACTATATCACGTAGTTGCTGGCAAAGTGCTTTCCGGTGATCTTATGGATGGTGAGGTGAAAACGGTTAATGGTGAGAAATTGAGTATCGATGTTTCAGCTGATAAAATAGAAGTTAATGGAGCGAAGGTTTTCAGTGCTGATGTTGCAGCTAAAAACGGCGTGATGCACACCATCGGCGAAGTTTTGATTCCAAAATCCCTCGATGGATTTGTTGGTCTCGATAAATAAATTCGAACTTCATCCCTTAATCAAAAGAGACGTCTGCAGAAATGCAGGCGTTTTGTGGTGTAAGATGCAGGCGTCTTTTTGAGTAAGGTGGAGCATCAAGTAAATCAGCATTCTATCACAGTGGGTCATGTAGGTAAACACCCCATGGAAACGTTTTCGAAACGAATCAATATATCTTTGTTCGCACACGCTCAGAACTCACTTCAATCTTGGATGATTCCGAATGAGCTAATTGCTAACAGAGATATACATCATGAAAACAGAAAATACAAACATACGAATCACATACGGTAATAAAGTAATTACGTCTATCATTGCTGTTACTGGAGCGGCTCTATGTTTATTACTCACCTCTTGCATCATTCCAGTAGAGGACACCAGGGGTTCGAGAGTCTATACCACCTATGAACCTGGATATAGAACTACCTCACTTCCATCTGGCTATCGGACGGAGAATATATCTGGCCGGACTTACTACTACCACGATGGCTCTTACTACCGTCGTGATTCTAATGGTTATATTATCGCCGATGCTCCACACGAAAGTCGCTACTATAGTGACTACGATCGCTTGAGTCGGGATCAGAAAAAGAACCACACCTACGTTAGGTAAGGCGCTGTTTAAATTTTACTCGGTGGTGCCTTGTTAGGCTCTGCCGAGTTTTTTGCATCATGGCATCTGTTTTAGAAGCGCGCTAAGAGCGCTCTGGAAAATTTTGTTTCCAAGTTTTGAGCGAAGACTCAATTTCGCTAGATTTTTGGGAGGGGCTAAGTTCCCAGATGAGCGGGCAATTAGCGGGAAAATGCGAAAGGAGGGATGGGTAGTTGAGTGTGCCGGCGAAAGGAGTACGGTGGTCGCGAGCTGGCCATTCGACATCGTGCACGTGGCCACCGATGAGGTATGGCGAAATGGTTTTTAGCCACTGTATGTGATCGAGAAGACCTAGATTGTGCTTGAGCTGTATATGGCCAAAATCATGCCAATAGCCGATCCATGGGTTGTCTTTGAAATGTTCCTGAAGTTTCACCATTTCGCGTTCGTTGGGCATGTCCTCAAAACGTGAGCGGGATTCGACCGCTAGTTTGATCTGGTATTCCTCTGCTTTTGGGGCGAGTCGCTCTAAGGCTTCGATAGCCCGTTGGTAGTAGAGAGCAGAGAGTTTTTCGCGTTTCTTGATGAACTCGATTTTCTGTTTGATGAAGCTTGGCTCGTGTTGGCGGCCGGCGGCGACAAGTTCGGTTAGAGGTTTGGTAAATTTTTTGGGATTCAGTGTTGTCGATCCCATGTGAAGAACGACATAAGCGGCATTGAATTCGGCTGCAATCTCGAGAGTTTTCAGAGTCATATCCATGGCTCTTTTTCGATCGAATGCGCGGTGGGATGTGTATTCGTAGGCATCAGGTGCATCGATCATGACCTCAACCGGCGAGGGAAAATAATTATGCACCCCAGAGCAGATGAATTTTCCAGCGCGGTATGCTTTTTGAATTCCGGGAAGCTTAGCAATGGTCATGCCATGGGAGAGCTCGATATTAGAAAATCCCAGATCAAGGATTTCATCGATCATCATCTCCCCATCGGTATGTCGGGAGTTATTCCAGCAGGTTGAGAAGGCAAGCATTTTGGAAATTTTAAATTCTAAACTATCAAACATCAACCATAGAGAAAATCCAAAGTGCTTACTTAGAGTTTAAAGTCTAGATTTTAAAATTTCGGCCTAGTCCTGAGATGCTCGCGTATCCTCTAGTCCGAGCGCTGCGCGCGGAAATCGAACACGACCGACGAGGTCTTCGTTGTGCTTGGGAGGGACGTGCGGTGTAGTTGGAGTCTACGATGATTGCCGAGTCTACATCAATTCGCTAGTGTTTGCTGTAGGTTGGCTGAATCGCATGCGATTGCCTGAGAAGCCTTTTTCGTTTGGGTTATCGTTGATAACAAATACGGGCTACAACTTGCTTTTTAGGGGATCTGTTTTTGATGCATGACCCGAACCCCCATAAGTGATTTTCCCTTCGGTGTTTTTATCGACTGATGGGCTCAGTCCGGAGCTCTCCTATTTTTTGAAGCATAAAGGCATTTCTGCGTAGGTTGCTTTCCGGAAGTACGAATGGATC
>CAWUUP010000194.1:0-20383 GCA_963925255.1 uncultured Luteolibacter sp. | reverse complement strand
CTACAAGCCGCCGTGCTCCCCGATAACACTCGCTCCGGCATGACCCCCGTTTCCTCCCTCATGGGAGAGATCCTACTCGTCGGACTTCGCTCCAAGGATAACACGATTGCTCCCATGGATCTCCGCACCTTTGCCGATCTGAACATTGCGCGCCGCTTACAAAGCATTCCAGGAGTCGCCGAGGTTCTAGCTATCGGCGGTGGAGTAAAACAGATCCACGTCGAGCCAGATCCAATGAAAATGCAAGCAGAGGGCATTACATTAGAAGAACTCGAAACTGCCGTCTCACTCTCAGCAGGAAATGCCACCAGCGGTTATCTTCAATCCGGCCCACGCGAAATCATGGTGCGAAACCTCGCCATGACCGCCGATCCTGCCGATATCGCCGCGTCACCGGTGAAACGCATAAGTGACCGTATCATCACCATCGCTGATGTCGCCAACGTTAAATTCGCCGTCGCAACGATGCGCGGTGATGCCGCCATTGCACTCAAAGAGAAAGGTGACAAAGAGGAAACAGCTGGCGTAGTCCTCAGTATCGATAAATCTCCTGGCTTCGATACCTTGAAACTCAGCGCCAATATCGAAAAAGCTCTTACCGAACTCCGCCCAAGCTTACCTGCCGGAGTCGAAGTGGAGATTCTATTTCGCCAAGGCGATTTCATCGAGAGCGCAGTCGGAAATCTCAAGGAAGCAATCCGCGATGGTGCGATCATGGTCACGATAATCTTATTCCTGTTCCTGCTAAATCTGCGCACCACTTTTATCACTCTAACAGCAATTCCACTTTCCTTTGCGATCACACTACTCACCTTCAAATGGTTTGGTATCAGTGTAAACAGCATGACCCTCGGCGGTATTGCCGTAGCCATCGGCATGGTAGTCGATGACGCAATCGTCGATGTCGAAAACGTGTTCCGTCGCCTGCGCGAAAATGCCTCGCTCACGCAGCCAAAGCCACGGCTCGAAGTCATTGCTTCAGCCTCTAGTGAAGTTCGCTCCAGCATCCTTTACGCCACTATTCTCATCATCCTTGTGTTTGTTCCGCTACTCGGACTCGCTGGTCTCGAGGGCCGACTTTTTCAGCCTATCGCCATCGCCACCATCGTGAGCATGATCGCCTCCTTTGTCGTTTCTCTCACAGTTATCCCAGTCCTTTGCTCCTTCCTGTTAAAACCAAAAGAAGGTCAACAACACCAAGATAGCCAATTGGTTAAATTACTTAAAAAATTCACCGAGGCCACCTTCCTTCGTGCCGCTTTCAGCGCGCCGTTGCTCGTCATCGCAGTCGTTGTCCTCTTAGTAATCGGAGCGGGTTTACTTTATCCCAGTATGGGCAAAGAATTCCTTCCCACTTTCAACGAAGGCAGTGCAACCATCTCCTTTGCCAGCGCACCAGGTAGTTCCTTAAAGCAATCCAACGAAGTTGGCAAAAAAGCCGTCGAACTTTTACTCCAAATTCCCGAGGTGAAATCCGTAGGTCGCCGCGCTGGCCGTGCAGAGCGAGACGATCACGTCATGCCGGTATCGGTTAATGAATTCGATGTGGAGTTCTACGAAAGTGGACGTCACCGCGAAGAAGTTTTCGCCGATATACGAGAGAAGCTCCAGGGCATCCCCGGAACTTTCGTGAATGTCGGACAGCCTATTGGCCACCGCCTCAGCCACATGCTGAGCGGAGTTTCCGCAAAGATCGCCGTGAAAATCCACGGTCCCGATCTCGATACGCTCCGCCGCCTTGGTGCCCAAGTCAAAGAAGCTGGAAAATCCATTCCAGGCCTCACCGATATAAATCTTGAAGCTCAAGTGCCCATTCCACAAATTCGTATCGAAGTAAATCGTGACCGCGCACAAATCGAAAATATCGCGCCAGGTGAAATCAATAGCCAAGTCTCCCGTCTATTGGGAGGCTCCATACTAGGCGAACTTCGCGAAGGAGAAGCGACAGTTGATCTCGTGATGCGCCTCCCCGAAAGCTGGCGCACATGGCCGGAAAAAATCGGCGACCTCATCATCCAGACCCCCGATGGCCGACACATCCCACTCTCTCTCGTTGCCGATGTTCATGAGGTCAATGGTCCCAACGTCATCAACCGTGAAAACGGACAACGCCGTATTGTCATTGGTGCAAACACGAGCGAGCGCGATCTGGAATCGCTCGTTAAAAATTGGCAACGCGACGTAGCGACAAAGGTGAACCTACCAAGCGGCTATACACTGAACTTCGAAGGCGAATACCTCGCTCGGCAAGAAGCATCGAAACGCATCCTTATCCTCTTCGCAATCGTCGCTGGGGTGATTGCAGTTCTACTCACCAGCTATTTCCGAAGTATATCTCTTTCGCTACAAGTCATGCTCAATCTACCGCTCGCTCTTGCCGGTGCTCTTGTTTTTACTTGGTGGAAAATCGATAACATCAGTATCGCCACACTGGTAGGATTCATCGCAGTTGGCGGTGTCGCGGCACGAAACGGAATCATGATGATTTCTCACTACCTCCATCTCATGCGCCATGAAGGTGAAGTATTTGGGATTCAGCTCATTACTCGGGGTACGCTTGAACGTCTCGTCCCCGTCCTCATGACCGCACTAGCTGCTGGCATCGCACTCGTCCCCCTCGTCCTCGCCCCCGGCGAACCGGGCAAGGAAATTCTACACCCCGTCGCTGTCGCCATCGTTGGTGGCCTTATTTCCTCAACTCTCCTCGACCTCGTCGTCACTCCCTCCGTTTTCTTCCTAATAGGTAGGAAAGCAGCCGAAAAATCTCTTAGACTGGATGCCCCAGCAACCCGATAAATAAACATACCGAATACCAACATGAAAATACAACTAACCACCGCCATCCTAGCCCTGACAGCAAGCTTCGCCTTCGGTCACGGAAAAATCGAACTCGGACCAAACAAAGGCCGCATCCTCGAATTCAGCACTAACGAGACCATGCACGGCGAAGTCACCGAAAAAGACGGGAAGCTTCATATCACCTTGCTCGATAAAGATATGAAGCCTGTAAAAGTCGCAGTGCAATCTCTCACTGCTACTGCAGGAAACCGCCAAGCACCGGTGAAAGATGAAGTCACCAAAAGCGAAACTAGCTTCATCATATCTGTTCCGAAAGAAGGAGAATGGATCATTCTTCAATATAAGGAAAATGATTTAGCCAAAGCGATCACTGCCCGCCTCCATTACGACACCAAAGCCTGCGCTCCCTGCGGCAATCCAGAATGGCGCTGCGCATGTGGAACTGAAGAAAAAAAGTAAAGTAATTATCCATGAGCAGAGCGCGTGAGAGCAACTCTCATGGATTACTCACTTATCTCCAACCCTTCTCGTAGAGTGTATTTGCAATATCGTCAGTTACCTCATACAGCAGTCCCTTAATCGGGACTGTGATGGGAATTCTTCCGGTTTCCGATATTGCCGGGAACGTTTTCTTAAGTTCTGGCGCACGATCAAATACCGTACTCATGAGTGTTAAATTAAAATTACCCTCATAACGATAAGACCTACTAAGCCTCTCTGATTCAAATTGACGAACGAGCCGGCTTTCCCTTATGGTAGATAGTTTTTCAAACAATGAATAATCCTCATTCGTCTGCATTTTCTTATTATTTCTGTTGATGATTTCCTCCGCTTCCGGAAGCGAAAGATCCAAATCTCCGCTTAATTGATCATCTATAATAATATTCCCGAAAAACTCTGAACCATCATCCAAAGCCAACTCTTCATCGGATTTAGGCTTCCTGACTAGCATTTCACCACTCAAGCTCATCGTATTATCGGCAAAAAGTTTAGCATCAGATATCTCTAAGCCTTTTCCTAACATTTCTAGCTGAAATGAACCTGTGCGAAAATCCACGCGGTGGTAGGCAGAGCTCGAATCAACCACACTCAATGCACGCAACAAAGGAACCTTATCTCTCAAAGTTATCACATCGCCTTCCTCCAGCTTAACCACTCCATCAATACCAATGCCATCACTAGAATTTGTCGATCCACTGACATCGAAATCACCCGATATCTTACCCTCGACATAAGCCCTCGCCACCAAAGGCACCATACTTGAAATATCCAATCCCTTCATTTTCATCTGACCTGAAACAAGTGGACGATGTCCTGCCTCAATCTCTAATTGATTCAAAACTAGTGTGCCTCCATTTTTACTAAAAACCGCTTTTTCAAATTGAATTCCCTTTCTCGTGATCAACACGTCAAGTTCCTCAATCTGAAGTTTTTTGAGCCAGTTTTGAGAAAACGAACCACCACGGAAACTCAACCGCCAACCATCTGAAACTGGCACAGCCTTCATTTTACTGCCGTCAATCGATCCGCTCGACCGTTCTGTATATCCCCATTTCAAGGACATATTCAGAACGTGAATTGCATCAGGCTTCAAGTTGCCTAAATCTTGAAATAATACATCTCCTATCTTTCCCGCAGATTCATCTGTATCCGCACCTGCCCGTAGTAATATATTTACCTTCGAAATCTCTACGATACCTGGTTTCCATGTTTTTCCGAAATCGACAAAAAAATCTCTATTACAGGCCAAATTTGATAGCTCCAGCGCCCTGAAAAATGAGTTTTGATCGTCAATCATGCCCAAGCGCGCAATGATAAATTTACCCCGACCTCGGTTAACGCTTCCGATTTCAACCTCCTTAGCTGAGAACTTTTCATGAAATTCCTTGGTTAAATTCTCCTTGAATTTCTCTTCCCCCGTTAATTTGACTACATAGGTGTAAATAATACCCGTTATGAGCAGAAATAGACCAAGACGCAGGATCAGATTGACAAAATGGACCATGAATACGCCCGTTTGCCCCGCTCTGGGTAGAGAATGCCTGAGCTGAAACCAAAATCCTTGCTTGGAAATCCAATGACTCAGCCGATCATTAAAGTTTTGCCATTGCTCTGAATCGAAATTTCCGCTCATGTCTCCACTACATTAAAGCTCAACCACCGAACTTGCCAGATTAAATTCGCATAGATCAACAACTCTCTCATTCTCCTCTTGGAAAACGCCGATTACAAAGTCCAACTCGAAATTTTCGAAGGCCCCCTCGATCTCCTGCTCTATCTCATCAAAAAGGATGAGTTGGATATCCACACCATTTCGATCGAGAAAATTACCAAACAATACCTCGATTACATCAATACCTTTAAGCTCCTGAACATCGACCTCGCATCAGAGTTCATCGTCATGGCAGCCAATTTGATGTATCTGAAATCCAGGACCCTCCTTCCTCGTAATGAGCAACCTCCCGAAGAGGACGTCGAGGATGATGATCCACGTTGGGAACTGATCCGCCAGCTCATCGAATACAAAAAATTCAAAGATGCAGCAGGCTTCCTTTCCCTCCGCGAACTCGATCAACAAGGACGTTTCGCTCTTCAACCCGATCCCGGCAACAAACCGGCCGAGGAACCTGCTGTTCTTGCAGAAATTTCTATCTTCGATCTCATTCGCGCGTTCCAGAATGTCCTCAAACGTTTCGAGGAATCCCACGACTTCGGTGACATCGTCGATGATCGGTTCACCGTCACAGACAAAATTGAATTCCTTCTCGACCATTTTAAACCAGGCCAATCTCTAAGCTTTGATGCCATGTTCCAATCAGCCACCACCCAATCGGAGGTCATCGTCACCTTCTTGGCTGTATTGGAATTAATGAAGCTCAACCAGTTCATCATTCGCCAAGATCATCTCCTCGGAAATATCACCGTCATCCGCCGCACTGCTGTCGATATGCTCCACGAGGATGCGGTAGAAGAATGAAATTCTTACGCTAGGACTGCATGTCGTGGGAGCCGCGCGATGCAGTAGTCAATAAATGATCAAATGACGGTTTCTATGTCTTATCCGTGCGTTCGGTGTCATTGGCAATACCGCCCTTCCTTAATATATTCTGCAGTGAAAAATAAATATCCATCAAATCAGCGATTCAATCTTGCCACATCGGCTCCTTCACAGGCACAACCAAGCCATGTTTGAAACACCCACAGACGTAGCCGCCGCCCCAGCAGATGCCCATGTTACTGCATCTGGTCTTGCGTCCAAACTTCTTGCCAGTGGATCAGGACCCACAAAACCCAAATCAACCGACCTTGTCACTGTGCACTACTCGGGTTGGACCACCGATGGAACCCTCTTCGACTCATCTGTGAAGCGTGGTCAACCCACCAGTTTCCCACTCAACGGTGTCATCGCTGGCTGGACTGAAGGACTTCAACTCATGGTCGAAGGTGAGAAGCGTCGCTTCTGGTTCCCTGCTAAAATGGCTTACGGCGAAAATCCTCCAGCTGGATACCCAGCCGGAATTCTAGTGTTCGATGTCGAACTCATAAAAATCGCTTAAATGAATCATAACCAACACATAGCACAAAGCAAAGGGTGGCATGTTTTATATGCCGTCTATTTGATGGCTGTGTGCATAGGTCTCTCTTCTTGTGAGAATTTAGAGAAAAAGCCCATTCCTGAGCTCAATCCCAAACTCTCCACCGTGGTTGAGGACGCTGCTCCAGTCGCCCTTACCCCAAACAAGCAGGGAACGATTATGCGCATGCCGCTTGGAACCCTCTACCAACTTGTCCAATCTAAGGCAGCTCTAATCTTTGATGTGAGACCGCTCATCTTCTACAAATTAGGACACATCCCCAATGCGATTAGTTTTCCAAAATCCAATTTCGATAAAGACATCGAAAAAAACGAAGTGTTGATTAAAAACGCGATTAAAAACCATATCCCAGTAGTGATTTATTGCACAGATCTTGCTTGTCCAGACGCACTCATTGTCGCCACGCAATTATCCGAACGCGGTTACAATACGGCCGTTCTCCAAGGCGGTTACGAAGCATGGAAAACGGCAACCGAATAACTTATCTCATTTTATTATATTCATCACCATGAACTCATTCCCTAACGTCACTGTCGATTCCGTCGCCAATATTTATTTCGAAGGTAAGGTCGTATCTCACACCATTCATTTTCCGGATGGATCACGTAAAACCCTCGGAATCATCGCGCCTGGCTCATTTTACTTTGGCACCGCCGCCGCAGAAATCATGGAGATCACCGCAGGCTCTTGCGAAGTCACGATCAAAGATTCGGGCGCGACCCAAACCTACGCAGCTGGCACATCTTTCCAAGTCCCCGCAAATAGCGGCTTTGACATCAAAGTGAGTGATGGGCTCTGTCAATACATCTGCTCATTCCTTTCCTGAATTTTCTACATCGCTTCAGGAATTCTTGATCCAATGATTACGAGGTTTATGACATCGATGGCAATAAGCCTTTGGATGGGGGTGCTAAGCTCTTGTAATTTTGTCACCCTTCCTCCCGCACCGAAGCCATCATCAGAACTGATCCAGAAAAATACGGTTGCTTTCTACACACCCAAGCGTCCTCCTGAAATCCAAGTCTGGATGCTAGCAGACAAACTTCATACCGGCATGGTATTTCCCTACGACTGGTTATTAGAATCTGGCTTCATTCCTCCGGAGAATTTTCCCTACTGCAAATACGTCACTTTTTCGTGGGGTGATCGTAACGCCTACGTCAACCAGCGTAGGCTCAAACCATCTGAGGTAGTCTACGCCATTTTTCTCCCATCTCCCGCAGTCATGGAATGCATTCCCATCAACTGGGATGTCGCAGAAGTTTCTCCTCATCAACAAATCTGGATGAAATCCATCCCCCGTGAGCGCGGTCCTTACGTCGCTTCATTTTTAAATCACTGCGTCATCCCAGATGCAAAAGGTTTTCCCACCACGGTAGGTCCTTCAAGTTGGGGTAACGGCGTCTTGTTAAACTCTCCTCAATCCTACTACTTTCCCAGAATCTGTAATGTTTGGACCGGACAAGCCCTTGAAGCCTGTGGCGCAAAAATCAACCCCATCATGTCCATCCACCGTGATCTCCTCGCTAAGGAGATCGAGGTGAATGGATTCAGCCAAGTCTGGGATGGCTCCGGTAAACCATAAGTCATCACATTATCAAATTAGTGGATGATGAATAGGAAGCGGAACGTTACCTATCCAAAATTAAAACCCATTAATTTAAATCCACTCATCCTCTCGCCGAGCTAGATTCGCGGCAGGCGGTGTCCGCATGCGTAACGCCTTCTTTACCCACTTGATCTACACCACTTTACTGCGCGATGCTAACTGCCGCACCGCCTAATTTGGAAAATGGCACATAGGTAACCAATAAAAGGCTAACGTCGCGGATTCCAACGATTCGCCAGCTTCATCAACCAAGGTATCTATCAAGATTGCCCATTTGAAATTAACGGTGAAATGATCCCTACAAACTTAACAACCTCGTCAATGACAGCGCTTTCTTTTTACCAATGAGAGCCGAACTCAATCGTCTCACAAACAAGGTCCGACTACACTCTCACAGCAGATGTCATTCTGCCGATGGAAAAATAGAAGTTATCACTCGACCACAACCACCTTATCATCAGCTAACCACACACGTATGACTCTGGAATCTGCGGTAAAATAACCCAGCATCCGCCAATGTGAGTATTTGATGGATAATGCTTTTTCACGTGATTCTTCAACTACTCCGGCTTGATGAATTCCGGATGAATGGATAAATCTCATGCCATTTCTATCATTCACCAGAAAGCCAACATGTGTATCCAAACCCATCAAATAAATTCCCGGCTCCATCGTTTCCACCCAGTCTGCGTAAGTATCATATTTCTCGCCGACGCGTAACTGGCAATGTTCCTCGCCTACGAAGGTTCGTATAATATTCCGTGAGGGTTGCTGCGCGAGTTTATATCGATTCACTTTGAAGCCGGCATCGCGGATCAAGGTTGAAACAAAATATCCACAGGCAATCTTCCCTTGACCCGGCAACTCAGCCACGCCGTTAAAATCATATCCCGTTCCGAGCCAGCAACGCATCATCTCCGGCATGATCATTTCCAAGATAACTCTCGCATCGTGCTCGACCGCTGCTTTCTGCTCCTGAGTGCGCGCCTTTCGATAATGGTTTACCAAATCTCCCCGCCAACGCTTCAACTCAATCTCCAAAAAACGATACCTCTCCAAATCGGGTGCAGGCTTTTCTTTCTTAGTAGTGAAAATATTCAAAAATCCATGCTGCTCGGCACGCCACAACCACAAACCTTCTACTCCCAAAGAAAGCAGCAAAACAACCACGAGCATCCATTTCAAAACCCATTTCACTTTCCTATACTCTCCAAAGAACCCCCACACATCAACCCCCGAAAACAGGGGGAAATTCTAAACTTTAAACTCTAAATTCCAAACTAATCTCCCCAAGGCCAACGGCCTTGATTATGTCAGCCCAGTGTAACGCACTGGGTTCACCGTCAAAATAAATCCAAGCCCGGAAAGGGAGGTCTGTCGAATCACCTCTAATTCACCATCTTCCTTGAGGTTTAAAGTTTAAAACTTAAAGTTTCCTCGAATGCGAAAACAACAACGTGCCGATCACCTCCGACTCAGGCTTGAGGAACTCTATCCAGAGACTCCGATTCCCTTGGATCACACGAGCCCATACACTTTATTGATCGCAGTCCTTCTCTCTGCACAGTGCACTGATATCCGCGTCAACCAAGTCACGCCCGCATTATTCAAACTCGCTGACACTCCGGAAAAAATGCGACATGTTTCCGTCGATAAAATCCGTGAGATCATTCGGCCCTGCGGATTATCTCCAACCAAAGCCGCGGCCATTTCCAAACTCAGTGATATCCTCAACGAAGAACATCATGGTGAAGTTCCTCAAAGTTTTGGAGAGTTAGAAAAATTACCTGGGGTCGGCCACAAAACGGCATCGGTCGTCATGGCTCAAGCCTTCAGCGTCCCCGCCTTTCCCGTCGACACCCACATCCACCGCCTAGCCAAACGCTGGAAGCTAACCAGTGGGAAAAACGTCGTCCAAACCGAACGCGATCTAAAAAAAGTTTTCCCCATCACGTCTTGGAACAAACTACACCTTCAAATCATCTTCTACGGTCGAGAACACTGCACAGCCAGAGGGTGTGATGGAAAATCATGTGTGTTGTGCAGGGAAGTAAATTTAAAATCTTAAACTGCTATGGCTCCTACCAAATTTATAATTGGTCCTCCGTTTCCTCCCCATACTCCTCCCTGCAGAAAAAAAGCCTGAACTAATCCCTGATCTCCAATCTCAATAAATTCAGAGCCGACTGAGAAACTGCTTGTTTGAAATCTTTACGATTTCTTGGATGAAACACACTAAGCGCTTGGGTCGCGCCACCTTTCACAGCTAAACCAAGCCATGCCGTTCCAACTGGCTTATCTTCAGTCCCGCCGCTCGGGCCAGCAATACCAGTTACAGATAATGCATAGTCTGCACCGCTTTCCTGCAAAGCTCCTTCCGCCATAGCTCGCGCTACTTCTTCTGAAACAGCTCCGTGTGCATTGAGTAATTCCAACGGCACATGCAACTGATCCATTTTAGCTTCGTTCGCATACGTCACCCAACCGTGAGTAAAAACTTCTGATGAGCCAGGCACATTGGTTAAGCGATTCGCAATCAAACCGCCGGTGCAGCTTTCAGCCGTCGCAAGCTTCTTACTTTTTCCACGCAACAAACGAATCACGGTAGATTCTAACGACGAGCCATCATCGCTGATCAAATATTCAGAAAATTTTTCTAATACCAAAGCTCGCCCCGCTGAAATTAATTCATCCGTGCCAATCAACCGTAAGTCTACCTCGCCCATCCTCGCGCAGTAACCATACTCCAAGCCCTTGAGCGCGGCTAACTCGTCATCAATTCCATGATGAAAATCACTTTCCCCTATCCCGGTGAATTTTAATTCACAAACCAAAGCCGCATCCGAGCATCCCGAAAGAGAACGCAATCGCGGCGCGACCTCGTTATGAAACATCGGATAAAGTTCACGCGGCGGCCCTGGTAAAAGAAAAATCGCGCAGTTCGAACGTCGATTGATACGCGGAGGCAAATACAAGCCAGGCGCTGTGCCATTTGGATTAGGTAACACATCGGCACCCGTCGGCACCAATGCTTGTTTCAAATTAGCCGCCACCATCGGCTTTTCTCGAATTGCAAAAAACGACTCTAGAGTGCGCAACGCATGTTCATCTTGATGAAGCTCCAACCCTAGCGAATCCGCGACAATCTCTCGAGTTAGATCATCACTGGTAGGCCCTAAGCCGCCTGTTATTAAAAGCGCATCACTACGCATAACCATTTCTTCAAATGCCTCACGTATCGCTTTTCCATCGGGAACAGTCGATTGCCGCGCTACTCGCAGGCCCATATTGAAAAGCTGCCGCCCAAACCAACTCCCGTGCGTATTAAGGGTATTACCAAGAAGTAACTCCGTGCCAGTGTTGAGAATTTCAATACGCATGATTCAGGTCATCTGGTCTGAATCACTCCCAAAGGTAGGACTGCTTGGTTGCAATGGTCTTCCCATCGGAAATTAAACTAATCCTCCACGTGAGCACTCGTCCATTATCAAAATAGTTATCTCCAATTACAGAGAACTCCTGTTTTCCTGATGCAGCATCCACATCAAGATGACGCATGATCGTTTTGATTTCGCTTCCTGAATTTGCTTGCTGATACTCAAATGAAATCTCTTTATTTACACCAGCATCTGCTTTCCATAAAACGGTGTAATACTGACCGAGACGTTGACGACGCTCCTGCATACTAACAGCGCCATGTAAGCGAGTAGCCTTTTCATGGTCGACCATTGGATTCTCTTTATCAAAAGTATTTTGATCACGAACTGTCTGCATTTTAACAACCAACGGATCCGTGTTCTTGGCACAGCCAATGATCAAAAACCCTAAAACAGCGATAGTTAAAATTTTCATAATGAGTGAGATTAATATTACTCAGAAACCCTTGCTTCGAGACGTGCTAATACTTCGCGGTATGCGTCCATAACATTTCCTAAATCGCGACGGAAACGATCTTTATCCATTTTCTCACCGGTTTTCAGATCCCATAGACGGCAGCCATCAGGACTGATCTCATCCGCCAAAACAATCTTGGTTGGATCACTCGCTAAGCGACCGAACTCCAATTTAAAATCAACCAAACGCAGACCCACGTCCGCGAACAACGCGATAAGGATCTCATTCACTTTGAGTGCGGATTTACGCAAATGAGCCATATCTTCAATACTCGCAAGACCCATCTCGCGGATATAATCGTCATTAATTAAAGGATCGCCGAGCTCATCACTCTTGTATGAAAACTCAATGATGGGTTGTGAGAATTGCTTGCCCTCTTCCATTCCAGTGCGCTTGGAAAAACTTCCTGCGGAAACGTTACGGATGATGACTTCAACCATCAAAATCTCTACCTTACGCACCTCAACATTGATGTCATCGATCTTGCGGACAAAATGCGTCGGAACTCCGACTTTTTCCAAATACTGATAAATCAATGTACTGATCGAATTATTCAAACGACCTTTATCTTCAAAGCTCGCCTTCTTCTCTCCGTTGAAAGCGGTTGCATCATTTTTAAATTCCATCCGCAATGTGTGCGGATCTTCGGTTGTCCAAAGGCGCTTGGCCTTACCCTCGTAAATTGGCTGCATGTCCTGTGGTAGATTTTCTATTGAATGGGGTCAAGCCTGCTCGAAAGAAGTTCATCGCCTACCCAACCAAGCTGAGCTCCCGTATTTAGCCTCAACCAACGCGTGAATTCTCTTCGCATCAGGAATTATCTCCATTTCTGACCAAGTTTCCGAGAGCCGCTCTGCAAATAACTTCCCCCGAAGCAGGAAATCTCCACTCACCGAAACCGATCCCTGATGTAGTAGACCGGCTTTGCAACGTCTTTGAGCAGCTCCCGCAAGCTTCTCCCCCACGCTGCCTACGACATCGAATTCCACTGGATGTTCAAAACACACACTCCCAGCCTTTTGATTAGCCGTCGCTAGCGCTAATACGGAACTACCTTCGCTCGCCAATACATCGACCAATACCTGATGAATCGCTCGGTAACTCTCACCCCCCTTTAAACGTGCTAGCTCGAATTTTTTTGGAATCATGAGGCTGTATGTCCAATCCCCTCGATGATCCACCACCCCTCCTCCAGTCCAGCGGCGAACCCATTCCAAGCCAGGGAACGTGCTCTGAGCTTCTTCTAAATTACCAAAATAACCCAAACTGCCCCAAGCTCCATCCCACCGATAAATTCTCATCATCGGTAATTGCCTCGTTTCTAAAAGCCATTCATCCACCGCCATCGTCACAGGCCCAGAGCGCGCTTGTGGATCGAACCACAATTCCATTTCCCTAAAAATCACAGCGCTATCTAAGATCGCATCCACCTTGGGATCAACCCCCTAAATACCCACCCATGCCTGCCACAAAAAATACGAATCACACAAAAAGGAGAAAAATTGAAAAAATACTCTCTCTGATTTTATCAACCTCAGCTTTGCGATCCCACTGCGACCTTTGCTACTCTGCGCTGAAAATTAAAACCTTTTGTGGATTGATGATAAATTTTGCCCATTTGGTGCTCGTTTTCCCCAGCTTCCCCACGCCCCGAAAAAAAATCTCATTTCATCGAAAAAAGTGGTTGCACGCTAGCTGCTCTCTACATAGCGTCCCGCCCACCCGAACGGGATGGAGCGGTAGCTCAGTTGGTTAGAGCGCCAGCCTGTCACGTTGGAGGTCGCGGGTTCGAGCCCCGTCCGCTCCGCCATCCCTGTTCGTGTTGACCCCGCCAAACGGCCCTAAAAAGCCTCACGGCGGGGTTTTTCTTTATTGCCTTATCACTTTGATCTAGACTCCCACCAGTTCGCGCGACTCCAGCTGACCCGACTCGTCGGGGGTAACACTCCTCCGATCTTTTCCACTCCTCATAATCAAACGGCAGTTTTATCACTTCGACACGCTCAGTATCATCGACAAAACCGCCCTACCAAGTTTAACTCTTCAATCTTCACTATTCCCTCACCATGCCAACTGTCGCCATCGTCGGTCGCCCCAATGTAGGGAAATCCGCTCTCTTCAATCGTCTTGCGGGTCGAAAAATAGCTATCGTCCACGATCAGCCAGGAGTCACCCGTGACCGGATCTCCGCTCCCTGCACCCTCACCACCCATCCCTGCACCCTCATCGATACCGGCGGTATTGGTGCAACGCTTGACGATGGCTTCGCGGAACAAGTCGCCATGGAGGCCGATATCGCCATGCAAACGGCGGATCTCATCCTTTTCATCGTCGATGCCCAAGAAGGTCTTACTTCCATCGATCAAGCGCTCGCGCAGAAACTCCGCAGAGCCAAGCCACCCGTCCTTCTCGTTCTCAACAAGGTTGATCACGATAAACACGAATCCGCCTTCGCTGATTTTACAACACTGGGCCTTCCGGAAAGCGTCTTCGTTTCAGCCGAACACGGCCGTAATTTCTCCGAACTCATCGATAAAATCGATGCCTTCGTCGAGCCCCTCCACATCGAAACCGAAGAGGTCATGGAAGTCGCCGAAAAAGCCGGCATCAAGCTGGCTGTCATCGGCAAGCCTAACGCCGGAAAATCCTCCCTCATCAACGCCATCCTCCAAGACGAACGCACAATCGTCTCCAAAATCGCAGGAACCACTCGCGACGCGATAGACCTTCCCTACTCTTTCGCTGGCGAAAATTTCACCCTCATCGATACCGCCGGCCTCAGGCCTCGTGGTAAACGCGATAACTCCGTCGAGGTTTTCTCTGCGATCCGCTCCGAAAAAGCCATCCGCCGCGCCGATCTCTGCGTGCTTGTCATCGACCTCGCAGAAGGTGTTTCCGCACAAGACCGCAAGATCGCTCAGCTCATCCTCGAAGAGAAAAAGCCCTGCCTCATCGTTCTTAATAAATTCGATCTCTACCATCCGGGAGCCGATTATAAAGACCGCGTCGCCGAGGCTGAGGAACATGTGAAACGCGAGTTATTCTTCCTCTCTTACGCACCCTTTGTTGCCTGCTCCGCAAAAACCGGCGATTCCACCGAACACGTTTTAAAGAAAGCTTTAGCGATCAGAAAAGGAGCTCAAGAAGTTCCAAGCACCGGCAAACTCAATCGCATGTTACAAGCTGCGATGCAGAAAAATCCGCCGCCGACAGACAACAAGGCCAAGCGCATGAAACTCTACTACGCGACCACGGCGTTGAACGAGAAATACTCTGTCATTCCAGTCCCGACCTTTGTACTTTTCGTCAACGACAAGACCCTAATGAAGGATTCTTACGAAGCGTATCTAACAAACCAGATCCGCGAAACCCACCCCGCGCCGGGAATCCCTATCATTTTCTCCGTCCGTTCACGCACCCGCCGCGAATGGGAACCCCCGAAAAAAAGCAACCAAGGCCACTAACTTGCTTCCATCATGGATTGCCCACTCTGTACTATGGATGACATCCTCGTCCTCGCTGACCACAACGAATGCGCAACCTGTGGTCATGAATGGAAAACTGAGACCACCGTCGCGAGCGATACCCCAGAAGAGCGTATTGTCAAAGATGCCTATGGTAACGTCCTCGAAACGGGTGACATCGTCGCCATGATCAAAGATCTCAAGCTCAAAGGGTCTTCAGAAACCCTAAAGAGCGGCACCAAATCCAAACCTATCCGTATCGTCGAGGGTGACCATGAGATCGACTGCAAAATGAACGGCATCTCCATCGCCCTCAAAGCGATGTTTGTGAAGAAAGTCCTGTAGCTGGAACATTCTGTTCCAGTCCGTCGTGGGGACATTTTGTCCCTCATTTTCCAACTACTCCGCGCAAGCACTCTTGATTTTAGCGACGTCAACTGCCTCGTAAAAATCATCATTCACCAAGCAGACTGGTGCGGTTCCGCAGGAAGCCAAACACTCGGCAAACTCCACCGAATATTTACCGCACGGAGAAACAGCAATCGGATGATGATGTGAATCAGAGGCACTGCGATCAATTCCGAACTCATCGCAAAGCTCTTCCATGAGTTCCGCACTACCGCCCAAGGCACAAGATAAAGTGCGGCAAACGCGGATGTGATATTTACCCGGAGCGTACTGTCGGAAACCTGGATAAAACGTAACAACTTCTAGAACTTTGATCGGCTCAAGTTCCAACTTCGCCGCCACCCAATCGATAGCCTCCGATGAAATGAAACCAAATTTATGCTGCACGATATGCAACAACGGCAGCACCGCTGAACGCTTGCTCTCGGTGTAATGGGAAATACGTTCGTCAGCTTCGGACTCTAGCTCCGTAGTAATTGAAAACGTTGGGAAAAATTTTTGTCCGCTAGCTACAGGCGCATGCGAATCTTCAAGGGACGGATTTGACATCAGTTTAACGTTTTTTCTAAATTTATCTATCGCATTCACCCATCACGAAATCCAGAGAACCCAGAATGGCTGGGATATCGGAAACCATGTGACCAGGAAGAAGTTTTGATACAATGGAAAGATTACAATACGAGGGGCTACGGATTTTTAGGCGATTCGGCACGCCGCCGCCTTTGGAATGGATGTAAAAACCAAGTTCACCTTTCGGGTTCTCGGCAGCGAAATAAACTTCACCCTCTGGTGCATTGATGCCTTGGGTAGCAATGATGAAATGGTGAATCAACTCCTCCATCGACATCATCACCCGCTCTTTATTCGGAAGCATCCCTTTTGAATCCGCCACATTCACCGGACCTTCTGGCATGGTATCTAAAACCTGACGGCAAATCTTAATCGACTGTCGCATCTCTTCCATCCGGATCAAATAGCGCGCAAAACAATCCCCCTCTTCAGCAATCGGAATATCGAAATCATATTTCTCATAGCCAAGATACGGGCTGTTTTTACGCAGATCACGATCCACGCCTGATGCACGTAAGTTCGGCCCGGTCATTCCGTAAGAAATTGCGGATTCACGACTGATCACTCCAACATCTATCATCCGATCACGGAAGATTTTGTTGTTATCAAGAAGTTTGGAAATCTCGCCGATCGTGACTTCGCACTCGGTGAGGAACGTTCTGACCGCGGCATCGAAGCCAGGTGGCATATCACGCACTTGTCCACCGACACGGGTGTAGGAAGTGGTGAAACGTGCACCGGTGAGTTGTTCGCACAGGTTATAAACCTTTTCGCGCTCCGTGAAGGTGTAGAGGAAAACGGTCATTGCACCCACGTCCATCGCACAGACTCCGACACCAAGCATGTGTGCTGAAATGCGAGCCAACTCACAGCACAAAACTCGCAAAGCCTGGCCGCGTGGTGGAAGTTCCCAGCCCATCAGTTTTTCAACCGCACAGGCATAGGCAACATTGTTCGCAAGAGGAGCAAGGTAATCCAACCGGTCGGTATAAGGAACGAACTGATTGTAATGCATGTTCTCTGCAATCTTTTCATCACCCCGATGCAGGAAACCGACATCTGGATCTGCAGAATGAATCACCTCTCCATCGAGTTCCAAAATCAACCGCAACACTCCGTGGGTCGCAGGATGGGACGGACCCATGTTAAGTACCATCCGCTCACCAACTAAATCGTCAGTTTGCTCATGATAGGATTCAACCGCTTTGGCTGCTTTGCCCAGCGTATCAGGGGACTCATATTCGGTGGAAATACTCATACGTTCTCGCGGAGGGAATAAGCACTTAAACCCCCTCCTATCGCAAGGGCATTATCAGTTTTTTCTCTCAGAAAATGCGAATTTCGAGATTTTTCGACGAATAACCCAGGGCCAACGGCCTGATTCATGCCAGCCCAGTGCAACGCGCTGGGTAAAATCACGCCAAAATAATCCAAGCCTGAAAGGGCGTTCTAATTGCCTCACCCACTGCGAATCTAAAATGAAATTTAACCACAAGTGGGTTTTCTCACTTCTTCGTGTCAAAAAGCTCTACTCTACCCCAGCCCAGCCAAAAATCCTAGTGTCGACATAGCGGATGAAATCCGCCGCAACTGGAAATCCCTTGCCAATCTCTTCCCGAACCCTTACCCACTGCGCACACAATTATGGCTAGCGTCAACGTAATCACCCTCCGCAAAGGACATGCCGTCCGTCACAACAACGAAGTCTGTGTCGTTATCGAACACGAACTTAAAACTCCTCCACGGATGGCTTCTTATGTTCAAATGTCGATCCGTAGCGTCGCCTCCAAGAAAGTTTCCAACCTCCGACTAACATCCAACGACTCGGTCGAAGGCGTGCATCTTGAAAAGATCGCTCACGAATATTCTTACAAGGACACCGAGGGCTATCACTTCCTTCACCCAGAAACCTACGATGATATGGTCGTTTACTCAGACCTCATCGATACCGTGAAAAACTACCTTATCGAGGGTCAGCTCTATACCCTCCTCATCGCCGATGGGCTTGTTGTTAGCATCGAACTTCCGCTCACGATGGTAATGACCGTAGCTGAGTCATCCGAAGGTGTGAAAGGCGATTCCGCCAACAACGTTTACAAACCCGCCACGATGGAAACCGGACTGAACGTCAACGTTCCCCTCTTCATCAACCAAGGCGAGCGCATCCTCGTAAAAACCGAAGACGGCTCATATCAGGGTCGTTCAAACGATTGATCGTGGTAGGGTCGGTTTGATAAAAGGACCGCCATCTTACGCGCCCATCCGATCGGTCATTTTATCAAAATAACCTTATCGTTCGTTCCTCACTTCCCAAACAACTCAGCCACGCCGAGTTCGCGGGCGAGTTCGTTGAACTCTGAGATTTCTGCAGGTGTGAAGTGCAAACCACCTGCTGCATCAGATACTTTACGAGCGTTCGCTTCGATCTGTCCTGGAAGCATCGCGTTGTCGTTGCCATGGCCGAGAATATCATCGAGCACCGCTTTGAGGTTTTCGATCTGGTTACGACCTTTAGCGAAATTTTTACCGGAAAGCGCTTCCGGATGGATCACGTGGAAATAGAATACTGTCGTGGTTTTTTCAGCTTTATCAGCGACTTGGCGACCCCGAATGGTCGGGATCGAGCCACCGATCAGCCCACCGAAAATCTCATTAAGAAGAGACATCCCGTAACCTTTGTGACCACCGAAAGGCAGCAAGGCCACGACTTCATTAGGATCGGTGGTTGGTTGGCCGTTTTTATCAACCGCCGCACCCGGAGGAAGTTGTTTACCTTCACGCTTGAGAGCTTGCACGCGTCCCATGGCCACGGTTGATGTCGCCCAGTCCATCACGATAGGGAAACCGTTGGCATCTTGTGAAGGAATCCCCCATGAATGTGGATTAGTTCCAAGTGTCGGAAACTTTCCACCGAACGGCACCACTTCAGCCAAAGTTGAGGTGCAGTTGGTATATGCAAAATAGCCACGCTCCGCTGCTTCCATCACATAGCCACCGCCCCAGAGATAATGGAAAGAATTATCCACGGCGATCTGAGCGATGCCGTATTGATCCGCGAGTTCGATCGCGCGATCGATCGCACGGTAGGCAACCGCTTGACCAAGCTTTTTGTTCGCGTTCCAAATTTCGGAAGCAGGAAAGCGGGAAGGTAAAACTTCGATTTCTGCCCCTGGAACGCAGCCACCGGTTGCAGAGCCAAACAAGTGATCGAGATGAAGTGCTTTGAGCGCATGGTGAGTGCGGATCCCGTGACGAGCAGCCTCACCGGCTAGTTTAGTGCCAAGCACCGCTTCTTCATCCGTGAAACCACGGGATTTATAAGCAGCGATGACAAGTGAGTCGTGAGCTTCACGGGAGACGGTCAAAAATTCAGACATATGGATTTGGATTAGAAGATGGTGAACCGCTGTCGAACAGCGATAATCCGTGTAACCCCGTCCCAGAAATTCCGCAAGTGTAGAGGCGAGATCTTGGAGTTAATATCTTTCTCTTCGCTCTCAGCTCTCTTCTCTCCGCTCCTACTCCGGCAGCGGAACCTTATCACCCAGATAAGTCGGCTTGGTATCAAGAAAGTTTACATCCAACCACATCTTCACCCGTGCTCCGACTTCACGAACCTTGGTTTTAAATCCCGCTTGGAATTCCACATCCTCCGCATTGTAACCAAAAGCCTTCATCCCATGAGCCTTAGCTAGATAGATCGCGCGTTCATTTTGAAACTGCTGGCTGATCACTAAAATCGTGTTCGCACCGAAAATCTTCTTTGCCCGCACCACAGAATCGAACGTGCGTAACCCTGCGTAATCACAGACAATGCGATCTTTTGGAACTCCCGCTTCAATCAAGGCAATACGCATTTTATGCGGCTCGTTATAGTATTCACTACGGTTGTCACCAGATACGATCAAGGTCTCAACTTTGCCCGCGTTCCAAACTTCAAATGCGGCATCAATACGATAGCGAAAATATCGATTTTCTTTACCCCTGTAACGATCCGAAGTTCCAAAAACCAAACCGACTTTCGCTGGTGGAAGTTTACTTAC
>CAWUUP010000193.1:0-4378 GCA_963925255.1 uncultured Luteolibacter sp. | reverse complement strand
AGCGCTACGCCGCTTGGTTCGAGCCTGATCACTTCATTGTCGAGCCAGGCTCGAGCTTTTTCAAAAAGCGTTTTTCTAACATGGACTGGAGTATTCTCACCCCAAAAGGCTGCGCGCATTGGAATGGAAAATCTTTAGTCTTCACTCCCGGCATCGCGAAAAATCCCATCGATAACCCAGACGAACTCGAAACTGCCTGGCTGACCTACTACCGCAGCATTTTCAATCCCGCCCGCCTCAAGGTGAAAGCTATGCAAACCGAAATGCCAAAGCGTTACTGGAAAAACCTCCCCGAAGCCGAGCTCATCGAGGAACTCATCGAATCCAGTAAACCCCGAGTCGCCCAAATGCTCGCCGAAGAAGAACGCCCCGTGAAACCACGTCCAAAAAACTCTTATTTGGATAAGTTACAAGAGATGTCGGATGAGGAAAAAGAGGATTGATTCCGCCGAAGGCTCTGGACTGCTGCAATCATTTGCGGCTCGTTGGGTTGGCTAGATGTTATTGAACTTCGGAAAAATACCCTGCATGCCATTTCTAACAGCTCATCCCTGAGAGCTGGGAATAAGAATCCCAGCAGTCCAGGGCCTGCGGGCTTTTGCGATGATTAAAACGGAATCATTCGCGCGCCTTCCGCGGGGCGGGTAGCAAAAATTTCTGGAGGGAAGCCGAAAGCTTCTTCGTAGGATTTCACCAATGCTGCTGCGATGGATTCAGCTTTTGCCGTTTCGCAAAGGGTAACAGTTGAACCACCGAAGCCACCACCAGTCATGCGGGCTCCGATCACACCGCCTTGCGAGCCGATTTCCGCTGCTTTAGCGACTAGATGATCGAGCTCAGGACAGGAAACTTCGAAATCATCCCGAAGTGAGTTGTGACTCTCATACATAAGCTTGCCGAGCTCGGGAAATCTACCTTGTTTCAGAGCATCAACCGCGCCCATGGTTCGCGCAATTTCACCAACCACGTGGCGACTTCGACGAAACGTAACCTCGTTCATCGCAGAAGCTGCAGATTCGAGATCTTCTGGGGAAACATCCCGCCAACTCGATTTCCCAATCGCCGCGAGGCCGTCCTCCGTGCTTTTCCGGCGAGCTGCGTAGCCACCATCCGAGAGCTCGTGAGAAACTTTGGTGTTAGAAACAAGAATGGTGAGCGAAGGATCGATGAACGGAACGAGTTCGGTTTCTGTGGAGCGACAATCGATCAACACGAGTTGGCCGGCTTTTCCAAAAGCAGAGGCAAATTGATCCATGATCCCACAAGGAACGCCGGCGAAATCGTGTTCGGCTTTCTGTGCGAGCAGGGCTTTTTCACGAGTTTCGAGTTTAGTTCCTGTTAGATTTTCAAGTAAGGTCGCAACCGCACATTCGAGTGCCGCAGAAGATGAAAGTCCTGCGCCACCAGGTAAACTCGAAACGATAAACGCATCGAAGCCTGGGACAATGATCCCGCGTTTACGAAAACCTTCTACAACTCCACGCAGATAGTTCGACCATTTCGGAGTGCCAATTTCCTGATCCTGTACCACTGAAAAACCCGCGCCTTCGGGATCGAATGCTGTGGCAATCTTAGCCTCTCCACTACCGTTTAATGCGGCAGCAATCACGACCATGCGCTCGATCGCAAATGGCAAAACGAAGCCATCGCAATAATCGATGTGTTCCCCAATCAAGTTCACCCGGCCTGGAGCAGCGGCGATGTGTGTCGCATCGCTGCCAAAGCGCTCGCGGAAAATGTCGCTGGCAGTCTGTGCCAGGGAATCGATCGGGGTGTTAGGAGAAAGCATGAAAAAAGGGAATGTGGATCGCTATGCGAAGAAGGCGTAAATGCTGATAACGATAACGACAAGGATTCCGCTAGCAACTTTCGCGCCTTTCCATGGAGTCATATCGATATTGTTAGTCGTCTCGATCTTCCATGGAGTCGAACGTGGAGCAACCGTTCCCATGAATAACAAGAACACAACGAGAAGCGCGAAGACGATTCCGATGAAATGGAAGCCGTGGATTCCAGCGTCTGCGATAGCCTTGTCAAAAGCTGGCACGAAATAACCGAGTCCGATCAACACGATACCGGCCAGCATCGCGATCGAAGCCGCTTTGGCAGGAACGCGTGAATGAAGCATGCCGACCACTACCACCGCAAAGATCGGGATAAAGTAGATCGCGTTCATTTTCTGGAGGTAACCAAAAATGGTATCCTGACCAGCAAGGAACGGAGCGCCAATCATCGCGGCGATAGCGACGACCACGACGAAGATTTTCGCTGCGCGCACTGTTTGCTCATTGGTGCCGGATGGATTGATCGCGTGTTTGTAAAGCCCGATGGAAAATAAAGCCGAGGTGCTGTTCAGAGCGGCATTGAATGAGCTGAGAATCGCGCCGATCATGACTGCTGCGAAGAACCCGGTGAGATGACTTGGAAGAAGATCTTTAACCAAGGTCCCGTAGGCCATGTCGTTTTTCATGCCCTGGCCTTGATAGAGCTGATATGCGACGAGACCGGGTAGCACGAGGTAAAGAGGTCCTAGGAGCTTAAGCAGACCGGTCAACAACACACCTTTCTGACCTTCTGCCAGACTGCTTGCACCAAAGGTGCGTTGAATGATTTGTTGGTTAGTGCACCAGTAGAAAAGGTTCAGCAATGCAACACCGGTAAAAATCGTGGAGAACGGAACCTCTGAGCCCTCGGCGCCCATCGAGCTGAGCCGCTCAGGCTGGCCTTCTTTCAATGTCTGCCAACCTGCGGAGATACCATTGTGATCACCCGCAGCATTCAGCGCAAAATAAGCAACCATTAAGCCGCCGACCAACAAGCCTACACCATTGATGGTATCAAGGACCGCAAGGGTGCGCAGCCCGCCGAAACGAGAGTAGAGCATTCCCATAACACCCACCAAAATGACCGCTGCTCGCAACAAGGTCGTATCGTCCTGAATCCCAGTGAGGGATTTCAGATCGATCATGCTGATCAGACCGACCGCGCCGCTATAGAGAATGATCGGAATGAGAATAAAGGTATAAGCCAAAAGAAAAATCGTGTTGGCGATGGATTGCGTGGTGCGGTCATATCGAAGCTCCAAAAACTGAGGAACGGTGGTAATCCCTGTTTTTAAGAATTTAGGGAGGAAATAAATCGCCATCAGCACAAGGGAGATCACCGCAACAACCTCCCATGCCATCACACTGAGACCATGAGCAAAGGCTGCGCCATTGAGGCCGACCATCTGCTCAGTCGAAAGGTTTGTGAGCAGCAACGATCCAGCGATAATGGGGAAAGTTAGGCTGCGTCCACCGAGGAAAAATCCCTCTGAACTATTTTTTTCATCCTTACGGGTGAGGATCCATGTGAGTCCACCAGCGAAGACGGTGAAGAAGATAAACGAGACGATAGTCAATACGTGTGGCGACATTTTGGATTTTGAGGTTGGAGTTGTGAAAGGCTTTTTAAGCGGGATTGCTCATGCTTCGGAAGCATAATCATCAATGAAATTCATCCAAATGCGACCCGTCCCGACCTATTGACGTGAATTTCCTGAAATTTCCGATTTGCAAGTCGGGTTTGCCAGCGTTCAATACCGATCTCTCAACAAGCTTATGCGCCAATCCACCTACCGCATCGCCGTCGGCGCCGATCATGGCGCATTTGAAATGAAAAACGCCATCGTCGCGCACCTGCGCGCGGCTGGCCATGAAGTCGAAGATTTCGGCACAGATAGCAAGGAGTCGGTGGACTATCCAGATTTCGCTAACATGGTTGCGCGTAATGTCGCCGACAGCACATTTGACTTCGGCGTTCTCGCTTGCACTTCAGGAGTCGGAATGGCGATCGCTGCCAATCGTTTTCACCACGTTAGGGCCGCGAATGTCCGTGATGTGGAAGAGACGATCATCACCCGCCAGCACAACGACGCGAACGTGCTTTGCCTTTCCGGAAAACACACGGACATCGAAACCGCCAAACAAATGGCCGATGCATTTGTTGCAACCGCTTTCGAAGGTGGGCGCCACGAGGCACGCGTTTGCAAATCTTCCGGCAGCCGCATCGCGGTGACCGATCCCGCACTTTACGAAGCCATCGTCGGAGAAGAGCATCGCCAGCGGAATCACATCGAGCTGATTGCCTCGGAAAACTTTGCGTCGCCTGCGGTGATGGAAGCACAGGGATCTTTGCTCACCAATAAATATGCCGAGGGATATCCGGGCAAGCGTTGGTATGGTGGCTGCGAATATGTCGACATTGTCGAAACTCTCGCCATCGAGCGCGCGAAAGAACTTTTCGGTGCCGATCACGCCAACGTGCAGCCGCATTCCGGATCACAGGCGAACACCGCGGTGTATTTCTCGGTGTTGAAGCCAGGCGATAAAATTTTCAC
>CAWUUP010000192.1:0-8090 GCA_963925255.1 uncultured Luteolibacter sp. | reverse complement strand
CCAAACGTCGCCCGTTCAAATTAATGGCGGCAAGCAACACGATCCACAGCGAACCAGCCACCGCCATATCGATCGAGCTCGGTATCTACGGCCCGAACCACGTTGTCGCGAGCGGTTGCTCTGCTGGACTCGATGCGCTCGGCATCGCAAAACTCCTGATTGATTCCGGACAGGCAGAACGCGCACTGGTGGTTGCGGTGGATCTTCCGCTAGTTCCACTCTTACTCGATAATTACGCCGCTTCCGGCCTGCTTGGAAGCTCAGCCACTCTCAATCCTTACTCACCCCAAAGCGATGGATTCCTGCCCGGCGAGGGAGCTGCCGCCATCGCACTCAGCTCAACGCCAGTCGGAAAATTGCGGCTATCATTTTTCGCCAACAATTCCGATGGAGCCGATCCCGTGGGAATTCCAAAAGATGGTGGAAGAACTCCAGAGCTTCTTCAAAAGGCAATCGCCGCCTGCGGTAATCCCAGCGCGATCTGCCCACACGCCACCGGAACTCAAACTCAAGCGCGCGCCGAAGTTCTTTTTCTAAATTCTACTGCAATCGAGGCGAAGCCGTCTCTACATTTATTAAAACCATTCATCGGCCATACCGTCGGCGCGAGCGGACTTCTTGAAAGCGCAATCTTGTTAGCTTTCATGAGCCAAGATGAGCTACCGCGAAATCTATCCGGCACCAACGGATTCAGCGAACTTTCCACACCAACGAATTCTCAAGCTCTCACGGGTCCCGTATTCAAACTTGCTCACGGCATGGGTGGACATAATGCTCTAGCCGTCTTTCACGCGATCTCATGAACGAGAAACCCCGAATCGAAATTTCTTTAGACGATCAAACGCTCCAAGTGATCGCTGGCGAATCGATACTTCATACGTTTCCTATTTCTTCGAGTGCTAAAGGCATGGGCTTCATCGAAGGCAGCTACCGCACTCCGATAGGGAATTTCGAGATCTGCGAAAAAATTGGAGCTGACGCTCCATGCGGAACCATTTTTAAAGCAAGAGAACCTGTTGGAATCTGGAATCCAGAAAAACCCTACGCCGAGGATCTTGTGCTCACACGCATCTTTCGTCTAATCGGCAAAGATCCAGAAAATCAAAACACCTACGATCGCTACATCTATATCCACGGAACCAACCATGAGGATAAGATAGGCCAATCAGCTAGCCACGGTTGTATCCGTCTCAATAATCACGATATCATCGAATTGTTTGATATCATACCAAACCATACTGAAGTGATCATACATCCAATGAATCAACCCAAAGGAAAATTATTATTCCTAGATTGCGACTCCACACTGAGCTCTATCGAAGGGATCGATGAATTAGCGAGGCTCTCTGACCCTAAAATTTTTGAAGAAGTTGTAGATCTCACCAACGCAGCGATGAACGGTGATATTCCGCTGAATCAAGTTTTCAAAAAACGCATGGAAATCATTCGTCCAAGTTTGGATATGGTTCACATCGTTAGCCAATGCTACTTGGATCACATCGTCGTAGGTACAGAGAAACTCATTCAACATGCTAGAGAACATGGCTGGACTCTGGTTATTTTATCCGGCGGTTTTGAACCTATCATTCGCCCATTCGCGGATCACCTCGGCATCCAATTTGTCGAAGCAGTCCCTTTATATTTCGATGCATCAGGCAAGTATTCAGGTTACGGCGAAGATTTCCCAACGACTCGAAACCTCGGAAAAAACGAAATTATCCAAACATGGAAGAACGCCATGCTTCCCGAAAAGGTCATCATGATTGGCGATGGGACATCGGATTTGGAAACCATGCCCGATGTCGATTTAATGATCGGCTTCGGCGGAGTTGTCTCACGCGATAAAGTAAAACAAGGCGCTGGCGCATGGATCACGGAACTAGATGATCCGTCATTGTTTAATATTTTAGCCTCTGCGGATTGATATCTATTTTCGCGCCTGCGAATTCTATTCCTCTCTTGCTATTCTGTATTTTCAGTATATTATGAAAATTATGAAGGCTAGCAGCGAAAAGCTAAAAGAATCCAAGGAGGATTTCGTCGGACAATGGGGCGCATTAGGAACCCAGTGGGGAATCAACCGCACCATGGCACAAATCCATGCACTACTGATGATTTCACCCGAATCGATGTGCACTGATGAGGTGATGGAAGAACTGGAAATCAGCCGAGGTAATGCACATACCAACCTTAAAGAACTGGTCGCATGGGGACTGGTGAGGATGGTCGTGATCAAAGGAGATCGCCGTGATTACTACGAGGCAGAGAAAGACGTATGGCAAATGTTCCGTATTATCGCCCGTGAGCGTAAACGCCGCGAGATTGAACCCGCACTGGCATTATTAAGCAAATGTGCGGAAGAGACCAAAGGACTCAAAGGCGAGGACGCCAAAGCATTCCATAAACAAGTCAACGAACTTCAAGAGTTTGTCAGCATGGCCTCTCATTTATCGGATCGAGTTGCCTCAATGAAACATAGTTTCGCACTTCAGATAGCCGCGAAATTACTCGGCTAAACCAGTCACATATTATGAACACGACAGTTGTCATCATCGGCGCCAACGGATTTCTCGGACGCTATCTTTGCCGTCACTTTTCGAGAAACGGCCGCGAGGTCGTCGCGATCGCCAGAAACCGTAAAGGCTGGAGCGGCGATGGAATGTTTTTGCAATGGGATGGCGAAACGGTCGGCCCGTGGGCATACGCTCTTGAGGGAGCTGAGTTGGTCATCAATCTTTCGGGACGTAGCGTGAACTGCCGATACAATGCAAAGAATCGCGAAGATATACTCTCTAGCCGAGTGAAGTCTACCCAAGTGATCGGCCAAGCCATCGCTGCATGCCGCGTTCCTCCCAAACTATGGATCAATTCCAGCACTGCCACATGGTATCGTCATGCAGAGGATAAAGCTCAAAACGAATGGCACGGTACGGCGGGCAATGGATTCTCTTGTGATGTTGCATCTGCTTGGGAAGACGCGTTCTTTTCTGCAAAAGTGCCGGCAGAGACGCGCAAAGTTGCGATGCGTATCGGGATGGTCTTAGCTAATGAGCCGGAAACCGTTTACGATGTGCTGACAGATCTAACGAAGAAAGCTCTTGGCGGCACCATGGGGAAAGGCACTCAGCGGATCAGCTGGATCCACATGGAAGATTTACTCAGAGCGGTGGATTTTGTGATGCGCGATCCTTTCATCGAAGGATTAATCAATGTAACTGCTCCCAACTCCCCTACCAACCGCGAGTTGATGAAATGCTTCCGTGAAACGACGGGTATGCCTTTTGGACTTCCTTCAACTGAGTGGATGCTGAAAATCGGCGCGTTTTTCATGAGATCGGAGTCTGAACTGATTCTCAAAAGCCGTTGGGCAGATCCTTTGAGACTCCGTGAAGCGGGTTTTCGTTGGCGCTATCCAAAAATTGCTGAGGCCATCGAAGACCTGGAAACTCGCCGTGATCTCACTGGGTTTTTCAGAGAATGCGAACGCCGCAGCGCTGGAGCAAAGGCATGGCTACCTGGCGCGACAAGGTAATCTATTACACAAAGGAACGCGTGACTCTAGCCTGCCCCGATGCAGTCGGTGGTCGCGCGCCTTGCTGTCGGCGGTCTATTCATTTTCCCAAAGCGCGAGTGGACTCGCGCGGTTCATTGGCCTTCATCACAAAAAACGCCCGAACTCACTGAGAGATCGGGCGTTTATTAGATAATTTTGAATTACTTAGAGCTCGAGATGAGGCTCGCTTGGCTTGCGCCTTTCTTGATCTTGGTGTGCTTGATCCAGCTCATGGTGGAGCGGAGTTTCTCACCCACTTTTTCGATCTGGTGGTTCGCGCCTTCTTTACGAAGCAAGTTGAACTTTTTGTAGCCGCCTTCGTATTCAGCGATCCACTCTTTAGCAAACTTGCCGTTCTCGATTTCTTTGAGTTGCTGCTTCATGCGCTTCTTGACTGAAGCATCGATGATTTTCGGTCCGACGGAAACATCACCCCACTCAGCGGTTTCGGAGATGGAGAAACGCATACCAGCGATGCCTTGCTCATTCATGAGGTCAACGATGAGTTTGAGCTCATGAAGACACTCGAAGTAAGCCATCTCTGGTTGGTATCCAGCTTCAACGAGAACTTCGAAACCTGCTTTAACGAGTGCCGAAGCACCGCCGCAGAGAACGACTTGTTCACCGAAGAGGTCGGTAACGGTTTCTTCACGGAAGTTGGTTTCGAAAATACCGGCACGACCACTGCCGATACCGGCGGCCCATGCGAGAGCAGTTTCTTTGGCTTTTCCAGTCACATCTTGATGGATGGCGATGAGGCCAGGAACACCTTTGCCAGCAACAAACTGCGAACGAACGGTGTGACCTGGGCCTTTTGGCGCAACGAGAATCACATCGATATTTTTAGGCAGCTTGATGGTTTTAAAATGAACGGCAAAGCCGTGGGAGAAAAGCAGGGTCTTGCCTTTCGTGATGTTTGGCGCGATGTCCTTGTTGTAAACCGCAGGGATCACAGTGTCTGGAGTTGCGACGAAAATGACGTCAGCAGCTTTAACAGCATCCGCGGTGTCCATCACTTCGAAGCCAAGCTTCTTAGCGACTTCACGGGATTTGGATTTCTTATATAGGCCGATGATGACCTTGAATCCGCTGTCCTTGAGGTTAAGCGCGTGAGCGTGGCCTTGTGAGCCGAAGCCGATCACGGCAAGAGTTTTTTTCTTAAGCGATTTGAGATTCGCGTCTTTGTTTGTATAAATCTTCGCAGCCATACCTAATCGATTTGTGAGTTCGTTTTTGCCAGCGGATTGCCACCAAGGCACCGCAGGGGCGCACAAACTGCCTATCCGTCCGCGCGGGGTCAAGCCTCCACTTGCAGCAATGTATTGTAAGATGGTAAAAGTTTGTCGAAATTACCTCTCTGAGCATGAAATCTGAATTGGTCGAAATGATATGTAGTGAATTGCGCACGCGTCTGGAGCGCTTAGCAAAAGCAGCCATCGCTGCCCATGAAGCGGCAACCGATCCGGGCTCAAAAGCGGAGAGTAAATACGACACACGCAGCCTAGAGGAATCGTATCTAGCCACGGGTCAGGCACGTCAGGTTAAAGAACTTGGAGAAACTCTGCGAACTTTTGAAAACTTAAAACTTAGGGATTTTTCCACAAACGACCTCATCGATGCCGGCGCGCTGGTTGACTTACAAAAACCCGGGAGCTCACAAAAAATCCATTTTCTACTCGCGCCAGCAGCCGGTGGGCTTGAAATCGAAGTTAAAAACAAAGAGATCACCCTGCTCAGTCCGGAAAGTCCGCTTTACGCGAAACTCATGGGTAAAACAATAGGAGAGCAGATTGAATCCCCTGATTTCGAAATCGCATCCATTTGCTAGAACCGGTTACAACCCCGCAGTTTCGAGAGCCATTGCTGCCGCCCCAATCGTGCCTGCCTCGTGCCCGAACTTAGCCGGTAAAATCGCGAGACCATCTTTGACAGATCCAGAGAGCTGTTGCAGGAGATGCTCGCGGAACGGTTTGAAAAGTAATTCGCCGGCACGCGCTACTCCGCCACCAATGATCAAAGCTTCTGGATTTAATAACCAACACACATTCATCATAGCCGTTGCGAGCATACGTCCGGTGATGTTCCAGCGTTCCAATGCAATTTCATCTCCATGCTGCGCAGCTTCCGCAAGCGCGGCGGGCGAGCAGTCTTCGATGTCCTTAGAAAACCCTGCCGCCTGATAAGCTTGCTGAGCATCACGCGCGATCTCTTGGTTTCCAATATAATCCTCCAACGCTCCTAAATTTCCGTAATGACCTCGGCGACCCTGAAAATCGATCGATGTCTGACCAATTTCACCCCCTCCGTAATTTGCACCGCGCACCATTTGGCCATTCACGATCACTCCTCCACCCACACCTGTTCCTAAAGAAGCGCAAACAAGATCCTTAAAACCTTTCCCTGCCCCGAGCTTCCATTCCGCAAAAGCCATGCAGTTCGCATCGTTATCCGCTACCACAGGCAATTTTAACTTTGCTTCAAGAATTTCTTTCAGCGCCACGTTCTGCCAACCTCGAACGTTGGTTAAATTGAACACGATGCCTTTTTCAAAATGCACAAAGCCCGGCATCCCAACGCCAACTGCCACAATTTCCGGATGCCTCAAACGAAGATCCTCAACCGTACGCACAATCATCGCGAGCAGCGGTTCGGGCCCATCAAAATCCTGAGTCGCGATCGGTGGAGCGGAATCCAAAATTTCTGAACCACGCACGACTCCAGTTTTTACACTGGTGCCACCGAAATCGATGCCGATTGCTAAAGGACGTTCACTCATTGCCGCGCACTGCCTAAAGAGCATTGCAGAAAATATCTACATAATTCCTAGATTTTTAAACCACAAATCCGACTTCGCTAAAGCTACGACAGATTCGTAGTTAAGAAATTATTCAACTTCGAAGACTCGCCTAGCGACGAGTCGCAATCCTTCCAAAGTTAGATCGAGATCGACCTTAGCAATTTCTGGTAAACCCTGAGCTGCGAATGTTGCACCGCCACCTGTGGCAACGACGGTCACATTCCCAACGATTTCTGCTGTAATCTCACGCAAAATCTCCCGAATCATTCCCCTATGTCCGGCAACAGTTCCGATCCTCAGAGCTTCGAGCGTGGTTTTGCCTATAGCTGACTGGTATTCCTCCGGCTTCACCCGTGGTAGCTGCGCGGTTTTCGATGCAAGGTATTCGGTCATGCAGTTCATCCCCGGCGCGATAACTCCACCTGCAAAATTTCCATTCGATGAAATAACACTAAAGGTGACCGCCGTCCCGAAATCGATCGCGATTCCAGGCGCGGCATAATGTTCCCTCAGCGCCACAGCATTCGCCAAGCGGTCGTGACCGATCTCATCTGGGGCAGCGAGTTCAAATCCATAACCTAAAGGACTTTCATGCGTCAGACGATGATAGGCTGAGTTATTTTCAAAAACGCTCCTCAATAGGATTTCTTTTTCCGGAACCACCGAAGCGACGACTACCGCCGAAAAATCCAAACCTTCGACCAAAGCTTGAATCGACGAAGCTTCTAGATCCTGAGTTGGAAGAATCGCATTCCATTCCAGTAAGCCGTTCGCATCACCCAAGCGGAACTTGGTGCGCGAATTCGAGTTATCAATCAAAAGCCAAGCCATGATGATTCCCAATCTGAGGATTTAAATACAGTTTCTTGCTCACTACTGAGTGCCGGTATCGGCTCTGAGCTTTTAATTTTAAGCGTTCCGCCGTTCATTCTAAGGTCAATTTCACCTTTTAGCACTTTTTTCTCCAACCAGAATTTGAACCAGATTTCTGTGAATCCCGTTTGTGGGGTCCCAGCAAACGTCGTGTCTGCCGGTTCATGCTTCACCCCATCTGCGGTTACCAAATGCACGGACTGCCTGAGATCATGATCTTTTTCTCCACTTTTTTTCAAATGCGCTTCCAGCCACACATAGCCCTTATCCTGTTTCAATTGGACCGCCTGAACCTCAAATCCTGCTGCGGGATCTGGCGAAGATTCATATTTTTTCACCCACAACATTCCCAGAAAAGCCGTGGAGAGCACTAAACAAAGTGCCATCAAAACCCTTATCTTCTGTCGCTTCATGCCTTATTCCTAACTGAACTTCCTTTTCTCGCAAATGAAAACGGGCGAGCCGTTACCAGCTCGCCCGTTTTTTGAAAAACCTTAGTTAGATGTTATTAATGGCCGTCGCTGTAAGCTGGAGCTCCATGCTCAGCAATATCGAGACCTTCTTGCTCTTCTTGAGCACTTACACGAACTCCCAAGATCAATTTGATGATGTAGAAGAGAATGAACGAAGTGGTGAAAGCAAACACTGAGATCGAAACCGTGCCGATGAGCTGTGCTTTGAGGTCACCACCTCCGAAGAATGCTACTGCGAGAGTTCCAAAGATACCGCATACACCGTGAACGGATACCGCGCCCACTGGATCGTCGATCTTGATTTTGTCAAAAAAGAGGACGGAAACCACTACAAGTGCACCGGAAATCAATCCAACGACTACTGACCACCATGGGCTGATGACATCAGCGCCGG
>CAWUUP010000191.1:0-4948 GCA_963925255.1 uncultured Luteolibacter sp. | reverse complement strand
GTTACCCTTGATGGCGAAGGTAACCCTGATGCTGTTTTTATCATACAGATCAATGGGGCATTGGGGGCAACGGCTTCGGTAGGGAATGTAAATTTAATCAATGATGCTCACAGCGCGAATGTTTTTTGGGTCGTTGAAGGTGCAGTTTCCTTAGGGGCAGGAACCCACATGGAGGGAACCCTAATCGGAGCGGATGCCATTACATTCGGCGCCGCCACGACAATAAACGGCCGGGCATTGGCCGGTTCCGCTGCGGGCACCGTCGCATTGGCCACAACGACCATTTCAGCAGTTACGGGAATTCCACCAGTAGGAACTCCACCACCCATCGTTTTGGCGAACACAGTGACCGATACCAACGGCAACTATCTTTTCGGAAGCGTAGAACCGGGCAATTATATCGTCAGCTGGGATCTTTCAAGCGCCTCAACCAATGTCCGCATCACCACAGCCAATCAGGGCAGTGATGATGCGCTTGATAGCGATGGTGTGTCTGGCGACGTGGGCGGATATGTCTTTACTGCGGAGATTGCGGTTCTGAGTGGCACAAGCCACCTCAGTGTGGACCTTGGTCTGTTCGACACCTTGCCGGAGGTCAAAGCAGCGGCGCTGAATGAGTTAGCGGCAAAATTGGAGTCTTATATTATAGCGGACTTCAGTAATGGAGCCTGGACGACGCTCAACACCGCGAAGACGGTTGGCGATAACGCGATCAACGCAGCGACCGATCTGGCAGGCGTCGTGACGGCGAAGGACGCGACGCTGGCGGCAATGAATGCAACACCGACGATTGTCCCCCTCCCGATTTTCACGGATTTTTCACGAACAGCGGAAGGTGCAGTGACGATGAATATCCGGACTACCCCGTTCGCGCTCTTGACTCTCGAAACCAGCACGGATCTCGTGAGTTGGACCACCATCACCACGGCGACTCCAATTACCGAGCTGTGGACCTTCATCCATGATGCGTCGCTGGCAACTGGTCCAAAGTGGTTTTACCGCGCATCTCTCAATCCGTAAGGCGCTCAGGAAAACCAGTAGTGCGAGGCTGCCCAACCGAGCCTTAGATACCGCCCGATGCAAGGAATTTGCTTTTTCACCTAGCGAGGAGAATACACTGAAGGGTCGGTCGGTGTGGGAGGCAATGGAAAAGGAATCCCAGCCGTGATTCATAAGCTGCCAAAGAGGCTAAACGTGGGGGCTGCGTGACTGATAGATGCATCGGTTTTGTAGATTAACAATTCCTGAGTAAAGGAACGAGAGTCCGTGTGAATAGTGGCGTGTTGCGATTTGATGAAAATTTTTCAGTTTTCTAGTCCGTCCATCTCCGCTTGGATAAAAATCCATCTGCGAACATGATCGATTCCCACCACCATCTCTGGCACTACTCAAAAGAAAACTATCCTTGGATCCCTGAAGGCTCTCCCCTCGCCCAAGACCAACTCGTCCGCGAATTGGAAACAGTTACCTCCGCCGCTGGAGTCACAGGAACCGTCGTCGTTCAAGCGCGCCAAGTGATTGAGGAATCTGATTTCTTACTCACCCTAGCCGATCAAACCGATCGCATCCAGGCGGTCGTGGGATGGGTTCCATTGATTGATGGAAACGTCGATGCTGATTTAGAACGCCTCTCCGCCTTTCCTAAATTCAAAGCCGTGCGCCACGTCCTCCAGGAAGAGCCAGATGAGTATTTTTTACGCGACGATTTTCACCGCGGACTCTCATTGCTTCCCGCCTTCGGCCTGTCTTACGATCTGCTAATTTTTCAACGCCAACTTCCCGTAGCGATTCAACTCATCGATCTGCAACCGGAGCTCGCTTTCATCGTCAATCACATCGCCAAACCTGAAACCCGTAATGGCCGTATCGAATCCTCATGGCGCAACGGAATGAAGGAACTCGCCAAACGCGATAATGTCATCGGCGTGAAATTTTCTGGTTTGCTCACCGAGTTTCCAGAGGGCGAAGGCGATATAGAAACCGTTGCCGCCTACTTCAACGAAACTTTAGAAATCTTCGGTCCAGGAAATGTCATGTTCGCTACCGAATGGCCAGTCTGCTTACTCAGGACAAAGTATTCTGAATGGGCGGAAACGTTCCGCTCACTGACCAATGATCTTTCAGAAGAAGAGCGCCTCGCACTCCACGGAGTTAATGCAGAGATTTGTTACCGCCTTTCGTGAATGAACGCAGATGTAGACTGGAGGTATAGATAGTCCTCTGTATTTGCTCATCTTCCATCTGCGTGTATCCCGTCTATCTGTGGTTTTAATACTCTTCTAAATACCTGCGCGAAGATCGACGTTTTCGCCACTCCCAAGTTATTGAAATCACAAAGATCCATGTGATCGCATCATGATCACATTCATCAATTCACCGTCCTAACATCGGATCGAAATATTTTGAAATACCTACGAGTCAAGAGCCTCGCTTCGAGAAAATAGCTGTATTACAGCCCCAAGAAATCGAGATACATACTCCAGAGTTGCCAGCCGCCAAACATCCAGGCGACAGCACCCATGGCGATAAACGGTCCGAACGGTAGTTGTTTTCCAAAACCAATTCGACCAATCAACGCAGCAACAATCGCAAACAAGGATGCACCGAACAGGGATAAAAACACCCCGGTCCAGCCAAAGAACGCACCGATCATGGCGAGTAAATGGACATCGCCCATACCCATGGCTTCACGCGGTATCACAAGTGAATTTGCACGCCCACGCAGCGAAACCATTTTTTCTAGTTCGAATTGCCGTCCATCGGCTAGCTCGATTCTGGTTTCACGTATGATCAACTGACCCGCACCCGTCTCTTCATCATCGACCAACACACTGGTTGCATCGACGATCAAACGATCTGTTTTTCTAGCAAAAATATTCCACCAAGCAATCTCCTCGCCATCGATCACAAAACAGATCGGATCTTGATCTCCTTCGGATTCTCTCAGGCACCACTCCACTTCGGAATCAAACTTCATCGCCCGTTTTCCAAAGGCTTTTTTTCCCAGTTCCACTACCAGCCACAGCCCAACAAAGCCAACCGCCCAACCGATACCGCCGGAAATCAATCCCTCTTGCCAAGTAAACTGATAACCCGCCATGGCAGAAAGTTGTGGATAGACTGAACAAGCGATCAAACCGATCACCGAACCCGCCCATGTTAGATTGGTCGGGATAATCAGATGTTCGGCATCGATGTAAGTGATCGCGACCAACAAGCTCATCAACACCCAAAGGAAAACGACAACCTCCGGTGGAAACATATACCAAACCCAACCGAACAAAACCGCTGTGAGTATCTCCACTGCGAAATAACGGAACGGAATCGGCGCCGAGCAATGAGCGCATTTACCACGCAAACATAGCCAACTGACAAGCGGTAGATTCTGCAACAACGTGAGCTGATTTTTACAAATCGGACAAAACGAACGATTCGGATTGTTCACCGACATCCCAAGCGGAACTCGGTAAATCACCACATTTAAAAATGAGCCGATGCACCCACCGATCATCACGGCCGGAATGATCCAAACCCAATGATCAAGTGGTGGATAAATCAGAGGCACGAGCGCCACCTTTCGACCTCACGCTTCACATTCGCAAATGATGGTGCACCGATGTTGATCCGTGCTTTCAGAGCAACTTCCAGCGAAAAAACCGACTTCATCTCATCGGTGTAAGCGGCGTCGATTTTCTCCAGATCTAGCTGATCCAAAGGCACTTTGCTACTGATGGATTCAGCAACAGCTTTACCAACCAGTTCATGGGCAGAGCGGAAAGGCACTCCGGTTTTCACCAGAGCATCGGCGAGATCAGTCGCGAGCAGCATCGGGTCACTGGCTGCAGCGAGGCATTTATCCTCACGCATTTCCATCGCAGCGATCATTTCGGTATTCACCGCAAGCACGAGTAAGATCGTATCCACCGAGTCGAATAAAGGTGGTTTATCTTCTTGGAGGTCACGATTGTAGGTAATCGGCAGGCCTTTCATGGCGACCAAGAGGTTCATCAAATTACCGACCAGGCGACCGGTCTTGCCGCGAGTGATTTCACAGACATCAGGATTCTTCTTCTGAGGCATCAGTGATGAGCCAGTGGTATGAGCATCCGAGAGATGAACGAATCCAAACTCACTTGTGCACCACAAAATTAGATCTTCACTGAGGCGTGAAAGATGGACTCCACACATCGAAATCGTGAACAATAATTCCGCGATGTAATCTCTGTCGGCGATGGCATCCATCGAGTTGTGGGTGACTCCGTCAAAGCCTAATTCAGCAGCAATTGCTTCCCTATCCAAATTAATTGTGGATCCAGCTAAAGCTCCTGAACCGAGCGGTGAAACGTTTAACCTGCTTCTGCAGTCAATGAGTCTTCCTTTATCGCGCTGCAACATTTCGACATACGCCAGAAGATGATGCCCCACCGTCACTGGTTGCCCACGCTGAAGATGAGTGTAACCGGGCATGACTGTCTCTGCATACCTACCCGCTTGATCCACTAGAACTTTCTGAAGCGTCGTAACAGCCGAGGTGATTGCATCAATCTGAGTGCGGCAATACAACCGGGTATCAGTCGCTACCTGATCATTGCGTGATCTTGCTGTGTGAAGTTTTCCGCCAGCAGCACCGATTCTCTTGGTGAGCTCGGATTCGATATTCATGTGGATATCCTCAAGTGAAGTGCGGAACTCGAACTTCCCTGAAACGATGTCCGCTTCGATCTCACGAAGACCTTTTTCGATCGAAGTGAACTCTTCCTGATTCAGGAATCCGGCCTTGAGCTGGGCTCGTGCGTGCGCGATCGATCCTGCGATATCATGCGGGAATAACCGCCAATCGTAAGAGATCGATTCACCAAATTGTTCAACCAAAGTTGAGGTGTCCTGAGTAAAACGTCCTTTCCACATAAATTAATAACTTCCGTCTTTATAGGTTCCTGCCGAGACA